>JAEZUI010000004.1 GCA_023421115.1 Bacillota bacterium
ATGTTACTTCCATGGTCAAAAGATTTACCAAGTGAATGTCGCAAATTGGATCAAAATCAGTAAAATCTATACCGTCAGAAATGACGGTGATTTTTTATACCAGTACTCATGGTTTACCGTTTACGAACGCACAAAAGAATTTAGGTGATTTCAAAAAATAACCTATACAATATTTGAGGCATAAAGCCCATCAAGGAAGCTTAAAAGCTTCCAAACAGAAGAACATTATTTATTAGTGCAAAAAAATGTTAATCAGTTTTTTTAAATTTAACAATTATTTTTTAGGAACCACCTTAAAATGCTTTTAGTAAAACAAGCAAGTTTATTTTTGTAAAACTTTTTCTACAAGCATACTTGCAGGAACGTCATGTTTATCATTTGTCTGAATATCAATTATCTCAACAATATTATCCCTCATTACACTCTCTATCCAAACCGGCGAACCCTGATATAAAACTTCTATAACTCCTTTTGACTCCATTATTTTTTTTGCCCTTTCACTGTCCATTTTAATATCATCTCCATGTAATTTTTTATTAGTATTACCTGATTAATTTATTCTTATGAGCAAAATAGAATATGGCATTTTATGTAATCTTAATATTTTACTAATTAAAAAGAATTTTATTGTCTTCATTTTGGTTTAATTCAGTTGTATAATTAAAATATACAGCAAGCAATACTTCTAATAATATTCAATTTCTTATCTATGTTAACTTATTATTTATACATAAATTAATTTTTATCGGAAGGAGGAATTAAAAAGTTTTATAACTTTCTTTTCAAAATTCTGATCAGAAGTTTTACACAAGTTTTTGCCTATTAATTCTTTAGTCTAGTTTTTAATATTTTGTTAGGGGAGCTTTATTTACATTTAATATTTATTAGGTGGAGAATTTTAGGGATTTAGGGGAGCGAAAGCGTACTAAAAAGAAAAATAAGTTTAGAAATTTAAAGATATATAATTATTTAGGGAGATAAATGTATAGGACTAAAGAATAATAGCACTAGAAATTTATAACAGAACTAGAAAGAATAATAAATAAGTAATTTTTGATTTTATTCTAATTGATCACCTATAAATAAAAAGGGTGTAATTTTTTAGGGGAGGTAATTAAACACATATAAAAACCATAAAAAGTAATTTTAGGTTTGATTATTAGAGCTACAGTTGCGACTGAATTTGTAACTGTTTGCTGAACATCTTAGTATAGATTTAGGTAAATAATAAATTCAAATCTTAATGACTTCGGCACCTTTCAGGGTGCTTTTTATTTTTTTGAATCACCTTATGTCTAAAAACTTATATTTAGATAATTATTCTTTCCCTTCCATTCTTTGTTCTATAGTGAGATAATTAACTTAGTTGGCAAAATCCAATTGAAAGGAGATGGTCTATTTGAAAAGCAAAGGATAAGATGAATCATTTTTCTTCACGAAGCAAAAACTAAAGAAGGAGTAATAAATATGAAAAAGAAAAAAAACAATTTTGAATTAATGAAAGAGATTAGGGGTACATGGACACTAAACCCTGTAACAAGAGTACATGATAATAATATAAAGAAAAATACCAAAAAAGAACGAAAGCAAGGCAAGAATTTATGTAAATCCTATGAAGAACTGTAACCTTTAAAAAGCTTCAAGTGAAAAACTGTGCCTGAAGCTTTATTAATATTAAGGATTTTGCGTTAAAAATATAACTTTAGTCCTAGTCATTTTGATTTTTTCTCTTTTCCCTCTCCATTTCAATTTCCTTCATCTGTCTTATAAAATTTAGTTGAGTTTCTGTCCTGTATATCGCGCCGTTTTCAGTAATGTAGCTATCTGGTGATACTATTTGATTTTCAGTTTCGTTTTGACTTTGGATATGATCAATAAAGTCGTAAAATTCTGAGCTGTCAATTTCGTGATAGCTCTTGCATATTGGGCATACAAGAAGGTAGTTTGTTCTATATGGGATTAAAGGAAATAAAAATAACGTAAACCACGTTGACAACTTCTGTAACTGAAATGTTGTTTCATTATTGCAGTTATTACATTGTTCTCTCTTTACAGGACCATAGTTTTGTATCTTTTTATAATTCCATCCTAAAATAACCATAAAAAATACCTCCTAAAACATTTTTACTTAAAGCAAATTCATTATTTGAAAAATTATATACTAGATTTATTAGCATATTTTATCATCAGAAAATTTTGCCGTATTATTTACTATCGCTGTATAATAAATCAGATCTTATTCATCAGTGAACCCTCAGCTAAAAACTGCTTTATGAACCCAAAACTATACCTAATAGTAAATTAGCGGGTAGAACTTTTGAATAGAGAGGCTAAATTTGCAAAAGATTATATACCAATATTTTACTACATTTTTATGTGTATTACAAGTCAAAACTTTGAAATTATAATTGCAAGTTTTTAGGTTAGGCTAGTTCAAAAACCAACCAATAGAAAAGTGCCGTTTAATACATTTAAGTAGTCCACGGCACTTATTTTACATAATACTTCTTTAGCTTTTATCAACTACATGTTTTTTGAGAATCATTTTACATTTAAATTCTATAGTTCACTTTCTCAATACGCGTTAATTAATTTAGCACAATTTATTATGCTAATCTTTTGTAGGTTCAATAATTACTCCTCTACAGGAAACTTTTTAATAAAGCCCAACATATACTGCCTCATGTATGCAAAATCTATTGAGTTAAAAACACCGTTTCCGTCTAGGTCTCCCGCCTTTTCACCCTTTTCATAAGTAAACTGCTTTATAATGCCAAGTAAGTACTGTCTCATAACTCCAAAATCGATTGAATTTACAGACTCATCACCATTTACGTCTCCTAGTATGTAATCATCGGGAGTTGGTGTTGGGGTAACTATGGGACCTACTACTCCATCAGGCTGTTCACCATAGACCAATTCTGAACTTATATATGCAGTTATTTTGGAGTTTTCAGTAAACGAAGTGGCCTTATCATAGGAATAATCATTTGATTGAGTATATGCCACGCCGCTTTTGGTAATTCTTAACTGAATGTCTCCACTATCTGAACCTGGTGCAATCATACCAGCTCCATTTTTAAAACTCAACTCAAAATAATTGTCTGCATTGTCTACTGCCGGTGACACTTCGACAAATTTTGCTTCAACCATCTCTTTTCCAACTTTAACGTAATCAAACACGCACTGCTGTACATCATCTGAATCCTTTGTATACCAGTAACGTAATTTAAGTTCTGAAAGATCTATTGGCTTCTTACCGGTGTTTTCGATTTTTAGTGTGGTTTTGATATCCCCAGCTGCATCTGCCGCATCTGTAGTTTTGTACATTACTTTAAGTGATGGCTTCAAATCGCTTGGATTGCCTGAAGGAATTGGTGTTGCTGTCCCCTTTGGAGGTTGTTGTCCAAACACAATTTCACCATCATTAAATACTACTATATATGGAGACTTTCCAAATTCCTCTGTTATGCCCTTTCTGCTATAGTCGTTGGTAGGATCCCAATGGAATTTATAGCTTTCGTCCTGTGCACCTACAACTGCAAACTGGATTTCGCGTGTACCATATACTTTGAAACCTGACCAATCAAATTCAACATAGCATACTCCCGTATCATCCCATTTATACGGACCGTTATACTTAATAGGACCTCCATAACTTGAGGCATTCTCATCATACATAATCTGCAATTCAACATCTTCAATCGTCTGCCCTGCATCTAGCATTTCAGATATATCGAAGAAATAACGTACTTTCATTGCCTCTTCTGTATGAGGTGGATGAACGGAATAATTATAAAGTCTTATTGTTATCTGTGTTCTTTCTTTGTTTTCCTGTTCTAGCTTAGCTTCAGTATAATATACATCAATCGGAGCTTCTTTAGGAGGAAAATCAGGAAGAATTTCATGATCCTGACCGTAATAGGTACAAAAACCTGCTAATGCACCCGTAAAGCCTGCATTATAGTCTATAGCAACTTCATTATATACATAGTCTGTAGTCTCATCATTATGTTTGTCTTCTAAATCAGGCCCCCCTGCTAAAGCTCCCCATAAAGTATGACGATGTTGATCGGGAACAAGCATACTATTAGTTTTTGAACCATGTGCTGCACGATGGTGCGGAAACTTAACCGAATCTTCGGAATATCCTACTATATAAGACCTATTTAGTGGATTATTCCCCATTAAATATTCCATCTGATCTTTTGACCACTCAGTAAAGCTTTCATTTCCTGTATACTTTCTATACACAAAAGCACAAAGCTGCGCAGTTGTATTATATCTTGCAGAACCCCATGTATTTACAACCCTATATCCAGAAGGTGATGCTGCAAGAAAGGCAGTATCTTTTGGATCTTCGTGGGGAATTCCCGACCAATACTCAAGATTCCATCTAAAAATATACCATTCTCTTTCAGTATTGGTTATTGGTGCAAGCTTTGCAAATACACCACCCCAAACGGTATCCCAACAGTGAACCCATATATTTTGCCAGTGATTTTGTTCGTTTTTTATGATTTTCGCCATGTAACCTGCATATTTTCCATCTTCCATACGAACAATGTCATCTATGTACTGTTCATCTCCTGTTGCAATATTTAACCAAACAGCACCCCAAGACAACTCATCATCATCGTAGGCAGAACCATAGTAGCCACCTGAATAACCTGTTCCTCTATATTTCTTTCCAAATTCGTATAGAGCCTTTGCTGTTTTAAGACACTTTTGAGCATATTCCGGATCGGAATCTTTCCAATTAAGATAGCTGATAGCCAATGATGCTGCAACATTACCACATTGGTCGGCAGCCGGATTTTCAGGTGAAGCAAAAAAGGCTGGTCTCACTTGATTTTGAAGTTCGGGTGGTCCCCAGTAAGTATGGTCTACATCACCATTTCCTACCTGATAACAAAAAGCAACTACATTCCCATCCTCGTCCATAAATGTGGATCTTAAGAAGTAATCAGTAAACCACTTTAGAATATCAAGCATATGATCTTCTAAACCTTTATCAATATACGCTTGCCTAAACTCATAAAATCCCCATCCTAGTGTCGATGCGGTATATCCTTGAGGAAGACCAAATTTAACATGGTCACCTGCATCATGAAATCCACCGCTTAGATCTAAAGTACCGTTTCCATCAGGATCCAGCACATCTCTGTACTTGTCAATATACTCTTGTGACATATTAGTACCGGGACTTTCTTTTGTCTCCATAGGTATTAGCGGAACTTCTTCGTCTTCAAGGTGGCAATCACCTCTCCACTCAAGTCTTCCACCGGTTATACCTCTACCACATTTTTCTGCATCATAAAAATGCAGAGACATCTGAAGTGCTTTGGCATAATTGTATTCAGGTTCAGTTGCGGCACCAGCAGAATAAAGCGGCGATGTGCATAACGTCCCAAGAATGCAAAATACCAAAAATATTGCTTGTACTTTTCTCCTTCTTAATGCTTTTAGCATTACTATACCTCCCCAATTAAAATTTATATATTTATATTTAATATTTTTCAAAACAAAGTTATTTCAAAAACCCCTAGTCAACTAGCATTTCAAAAAATTGATTTAAATTCTTGCATAGCAAAACATTATTCCTATATTTGGGAGCTTACCCCCCACCACAAGCTTTGTAACATAAATGTTGTATAGGTCATTTTTCGAATGACCTAGTGCTAATATTGGCATATCATCAGATATATCTTATATTATTAATTATATCTTACATAATAGATATTCGACTATATTCATTTTTTTAGTACATCATCAACTTTTGTGAATTTTAATATAAATCCCTGCGAAATATTTTAAATTCTGTGCTATAATAATAAAAATACTAACTAGGACCTTCAAAAGGAGATTATATATGTTGAAAGATAAAATTTTAAATAGAAAATCCGGCATTATCACTTATGGGTTTACTCCCCCAAAGGCTGTCAATCCTCCTGAAAAAATAAAAGAGATATCTGAGAAGCAAATTGAAAGAATAAAAACTATTGACGTAGATGGTTTGGTTATATATGATATCCAGGATGAAAAGGACAGAATTGAAACAGATAGACCCTTTCCATTTATAGAAACCATTGATCCCCTTTCATATAGTAATGAGTATTTAGATGCTTTGCAGCTACCAAAAATAATTTACAGATGTGTAGGCAAATACACCCATAATCAATTCGCTAAACTTATTGAAGGTGATGTATCAAAAGACATGTTTTCTGTATTTGTAGGTGCTGCCTCTAGAAATCAAACGGTCCCTCTGCGCTTGTCCGAGGCTTATGAAATTAGCAAAACAGTAAATCCAAAGCTTATTCTAGGCGGTGTTGCAATACCGGAAAGACACATGAAGAATAAAGAAGAACATTTAAGAATACTAAGCAAATTACATAAAGGCTGCAAATACTTTATTTCACAAGCAGTATACAATGTTGAAGCTGCTAAAGATTTTCTATCGGATTATTACTATTACTGCAGAGACAATAATATAGAAATGGTTCCAATTCTCTTTACCCTTACTCCTTGTGGCTCATTGAAAACCCTTGAGTTCATGAAATGGTTAGGAATCAGTATTCCGAGGTGGCTTGAAAATGATTTGATGAATTCTGAGGATATTCTAAATAAGTCCATTTCACTTTCAAAAGCTATTTTCACTGAACTAATGGATTTTTCAGTGGAAAAAGGAATTCCAATCGGATGTAATATTGAAAGCGTTTCAGTGAGAAAAGTAGAAATAGAGGCATCAATTCGTCTGGTAAAGGACATTAAATCTATCCTAACATCTAGTTCAGTATAAAATCAAAGAAAAACAAAATAAAAGCGAGAATCAAATCGAGTTCTTCTCGCTTTTCGTTTTTATTTGTCAATATCTCAAGACCTTATTCAACCTTTGTTATTCCTTAATCAGAAACAGTATAACTCTTAGGTGCCATCAAAACCATTGGAACAGGTTGAAGTTCCTGAGCATTGCTACCTTCTTTCAAAAGCTTCTGTAATGCCTTAAATTCATCCGACAAAAATAGTATTTTTTGAATATTTTCTTGATTTTGATTTTCCTGCAATTTCTTTATTACTATGTCTACCCCAACAACATAAGCTTCATAATCATATAATTTACCGAAAATTCTTCTATCATCGGGTAAAACCAGTATAACCGTGTCGGTATAATTCGGACCACTTAATACTAAACGACAGTATATTGCAGGTATAAACCAGAAAAACTCCCAGGCAAGGTTAATATCTTTAGTAAACTCTGCAATTTTATTTACCAGTCCTTCTACGCTATCCTGCGGACCATAGTTCTCAAAAACACTTATTGCATATTGAGTGCACTCTTTCATAAAGTTTTCATTCTCAATATCCTTTTGTCTGTTATCCGTAAAAGATTTATCTGATTGGCGGATTATAATATACTGCGATTCAATCATATTGTTATCGCTTTCTGGCCATCCCTTTGCATATTCATCAACAATCCTTTCTGCCTCAAGAAAAGGTTTGTTGTTTAAAAGACATTGATACATTAACTTCCCATCATTCTGGCTTGTAATTAACACCTTAATCCAGTAATATCTCTTATTTTTTAAATGCTTCGCTATTTGATCCTTCAACAGATTATAAATATGGTTATTCCCTAACCCTTCTAAATTCTCAAAACCCTGGGTCTGTATGGTACCTATATAGGGATGCCAAGTTCTTGCAATTCCCTTGACATTGGTTTCTATGGTCAAATTAGGATTATTATTGCCCTTTAGTGCTTCTACAACAACTTTAAGCACAGTTTTTATAAAGATATCTATGCAATTAGATATGGCCTCTTCTACATTATTGCCTTTGCCTATTCCAGCTAAAGATTCGTATATTCCCTCTTCTCCAAAGTCCTTATTATCAATAAGAAAATCTATTTGCACCATGACAGCATTATTTTGTTGATTTTTACCCTTAATTACAGCTTTAATTGATGTTTCTATTTCAGGAATCCTAACTTTTTCCTTATCGTCATCTACCTGAAGATTCATCTCTGAAATTTTACTTTTCAAAATATTCAGTAATAATTCATTCTCATCAATTTTTTCTACCTTATCATTTTTTAAGTCTGCCGCTTTGTCTTCAGGAGCCTTTTTTCCAATTTGAACTTCTTTCTTTTCTTGTGGTTTCATTTCTTCTTTTTTGGAACCGAATAACTTATCAAAAAAACCCATATAATAATTCTCCTTTTCCTTTAGGAAATTAGCACATTAAAAGCATGCCTAATATTTTACTGTCTCTTTTTCAAGTAAATTGTCATAGAATGATTGTACCACACATTAGTTGTATATTGAAGAACTATTTACATGCAAGCTAAGGAGTAAAAGCCATAAATATTTTTTGCTTGCACATATGACTTATATTATTTAAACTATAATTTATAATTGTTGAAAAATATGACTTAAAATAATTGCTTACAAGAAACAGGATAAAATATACTAGGTCCAAATTGTATATTACAAAAATGAGTTTTAATTATATAAACTTTTTAATTGGAGGTTGGTTATGGGAATAAGCATAGAAATTGCACGCCAAAGGCTATATTCAACCTATGGTATTGATGTAGATAAATATACAAAAGATGAGACAATAGATCAATTCGAACAAAAGTTGGATTCAATATTATCTTTTGGCTTTATATCAATTTTACCCGTAGTTATTTCAGGTGTAACAGCACTCCTGTCTGGTGTTCTTTTTTCGTATATTTTTGAATCAGCTGTCTTTGGAATTTTATTTTTTATTTTCTCAATCCCCATTTTTCTCATTGGTGTAGGTGCAATCGGTATTGCAAAAGCAACTGAAAACTTGTATGAAGGTATAAGCTTTATATTGGCCTTTTCAGTGAATATAACAAAAGATATTCGAAATGGTATTATCAACAACGGGAAGTTTAATACAAACCCTAAAGATTTATCACTTCTTATTCTCTATGGAATTGTTTTCCCTATTGTAAAGAGAATTATAAGAAAAAAGCCCCTTGGCGGTGCATTTTATTTTATAATAGAAAAGATTGTTAATAAATGCTTTGCAAAAATGGACTTTGAAATTAATGAAGTTAAAACAGAAGGCAATGTAAATAATAAAAATGGACTTTTTACTGTCTCAGACAAAGTCAAAAGTATTTCTAAATCAGCTCTAAAGTCCATAATACTTATCTTAAAAACAATTGGTATTGTTTTTATCATAATAGGATTTCTCCTAATATTGCTTCTATTCTTGATATTCTTTATTCTTTAGATAAAACAAAAAGAAGTTTACGAAAACATCCATAAACTTCTTTTTGTGTGTACCTTCTATCAATAAACATACTTACTGTAAATCAATTATCCACTTAACATTTACATCCATATCGTCAAAGTTCTTTTCTAGTATCAAAGTCTTGTCATCACCTATTGCATCAATATAATCAATTGTATATGTTATCTTTGAATCAGACCCTAGATACTCTATATTTCCCACTAATACATACTTAACGGTAACATCAAAACTGTATAGATTTATTATATACTTACTTCCGTTATATGTAAGCATTATATCTTCCAGCATTCCAGAAACCTTGTACCTTATATTGCCATCATAAACAACCTGGTCTATATTCATACCTGAAGGAACTTCAGTTACTATTACTCCTGCAGGATAGGTCTCTTCATATAATACATTGTCTAAAACTATATTTGTCGGCTGACTTTGTAAAATACCGGTAGCTAAAGAAAGAAAATCCTCGTTAGATGGGATGGTATAATAGTGTTTTCCATCCGGAAGTGCATCAGCCCCAGCTGATACTGAAATATCCTCTATTTTGCTTGAAACACTTGAAATATTTGAATAGTCAATAAAAATCGGTTCAATATCACTTGAACTAATCATATCTCCAATGTTTTTAGCATAACCTATGCCTTTTTCATCAATGTCATATGTGCCGTCACCAGAAATATAAACCGCACTTTCATTATCAGTTTTATATTCACTACCTTCGCTAGTCCATTTATTTGGTGCAGTTACACTTACATTAACAATATACTTAGGTGCGTCGGATTCAGTCCGATTGTTTAATGTATGATAAGCTCTTCTTAGTCCGTCGCCCATATTATTTTGTTCTGTATAATTAACTTCCATGCTTTCGACTTCACTAACTAATTGATTTACTTCATCCGGATTCGAAAGGTCATATAACGCAAAACTATTGTCATTCGCTGATTCAGAGTATTGGATCACTCCTAGCATTGTCTCGGTGCCAGCAAACCTACCAATAAACAGTTTTGCTATTTTTTTAAAATCAAAAGTGGATGTTACAACGTCAAGGTACTCTGACCTCTCAGTACTAAAACCGTCCGATGGATACTGTATGGTAGTGTTTGCTCCATATAACTTAATATCTTTCCCAGCAGCCATAGCTCCATTTAACGTATTATTCGAACCTTCTACTATAACGTCCCCAGAATCTTCAATATTATACAAAGGGTTTCCTTTAATTCCTTCCGCATACATAATCCCATTAATACGAGAATTGTCAGTGCTAATACGTATGCTTCCATATATGGAATATAGATTTAGCACGTCATTCTCCGACACAGGTGTTAAAGCTGTACCTTGCATAGTAATATCACCATCTGCTAATAAGAAAGACTTATTTATGTTATTTGTATTTTGTACCGAAATTACTAAGTTACCCTTAAAATACATGGATGATTCTATTCTAAAAATGCCAGATCCGGTTATCTCAAAAGTATTTGAAATACTATTATATCTAATCCAAAAATTAGGCTGCCCAGGAAATAGTTTCTGATTAATAAATAAAAAGTCTGAGGGCTTGAATACCATAGAATTTAACTCTGCTTCACTCCTCAATTTTTCATAAAAACTAGGCATCTCAACTGGTTCAAAATTATTAACATACCAGTCGACATTCATGTTTGGGGTCGTAACAGTAAAATCTTTAGCAGATAATACATCACTTACATATAAAGTATCTGTGGTGGAACTAAAACTATTGTTTGCATTAACACTTGCAAAAATAGAAATATTTTCCCCTATACACTGTATGTC
>JAEZUI010000041.1 GCA_023421115.1 Bacillota bacterium
CTCTTCACCCTGGTACTTCTTTCCCTGTTGGAAAAGTGGAGTTTCTTGACCTTTATCCCCTAAACTTCACTGAGTTTCTTTTGGCTACGGGTAAGGAACAGTTTGTAGAACTACTGAAAAAAGGCGATTTTGATATGGTTACCAACTTTAAAACAAAATACATTGACGCTTTAAAGCACTATTATTTTGTAGGAGGCATGCCGGAGGTGGTTTTTCATTTCTCCCGGGATAATGACTTTAACAAAGTGCGGGAAATACAGAAAAGAATACTTGATGCATACGAACAGGATTTTTCAAAACATGCTCCAAATGAAGTTGTGCCTCGTATTCGCCTAATTTGGAACAGCATTTCTGTTCAGCTAGCAAAGGAAAATAAGAAATTTGTATATGGTCTTGTCAAAGAAGGGGCAAGAGCTAGAGAATATGAGCTTGCCATGCTGTGGCTTATCGACTGTGGTCTTGTTACCAAAGTATCGAGAATTACAAAGCCTGCTATCCCTCTTAAAGCTTATGAGGACTTAAAGGCCTTTAAGCTGTTTATGTTAGATGTTGGGCTTTTGTCGTGCATGTCTAGACTGAATCCTCAAACTCTACTTGAGGGTAATGCCCTTTTTGAAGAGTTTAAAGGAGCATTAACTGAACAGTATGTTTTTCAACAACTAAAAGGTATAAGAGAGCTTGACACCTATTATTGGTCTAATGATCGGGGTAATTCAGAAATTGACTTTGTAATAGACAATGGAAATACAATTGTACCAATTGAGGTAAAAGCTGAGACTAATCTTAAGGCAAAAAGTTTAAAAGTATACAATGAAATGTTCTCACCGCGTATTTCCATACGAGCCTCAATGAGCGATTATAAAAAGGAAGATTGGCTTGTAAATATACCTTTATATGCAATAAATGAATTGTCAAGTCAGTTAAAATAGATGCGGTAAAAGAGTTTTGGGATTATATTCGTCCTGTTGTAGATGTTTCAATTACATCTCAAATTGTTTTGAACTGTATAGATAATATATACAATCGCATTTTAAGTATGCCATTAAATTCGGCTTTTGTCGTGTCGGATTTATGGAGCTTGGAGATCATGAAGCGATAAAAAAATCCTTGACTCGATTAGAGAAAAAAGGGAAAATCCGACGTGTATTGCGCGGAGTGTATGATAATCCAGCATATAGCAATATTCTTCAGGAATATTCAGAGCCGTCACCAGAGAAAATTGCCGAAGCCTGAGGGTATCCAAAAGGGTATAGAAAAAGGTGTTGAAAAAACTGCAATACGATTATTAACTAAGAAATTTGGGGTTTTAGCAGAGGACATGAGAATTAAAATTGAGCAACTTGATGCAGAGACTTTAGATATTATTGTTGATGAAATGTTGGACTATGATAGCTTGGAAGATGTTCCTAATTCATTAGGAGGCTAAAATCAAAGATAGCGTTTGTCTCATCATCTACCAATCCTACCAATCCTGGGGGAAAACATTCTGATATTATTGAGCAAATACACAATATATGAATCTTTTATGATGTATTTACAATTACATTAATATGTAGATAGTTGTAAAATCAAAGAAAATTGCGTACTATTGAATAGAATAATGAAAAGTAACTAGCATTAACCACAAATAGTATATTTTAGAAGGGGAGGATGGTAAGATGAAAAAGTTTAAGTTTAGTAAGATTTTGATGGTAGCAGCGTGTTTAGGTATATTGATTTCGATGGTATGCAAAAATGAGGTATTAGTTTTTGCAGATGTAAAACCAAAATCAGCGGAAGTTAAGTTTTCAGAAACTCCTTATCAAAAAAGGACTACAACTGTTAGATAAAAGGTATTTACGATATTTCGGAAATTTCTGTAAATACGGGAAAAGTGTCATACGAGATAAGTGGAGATAAAGTTAAAATATCGGTATTAGAGGGAAGAGAATCAAGAGTCGGGCCTCATACAAAAACTGTTACAGTTAGGGACGAAAATACTTATGCTAATTTTCCGAAGAAGATTCCATATAATCTTGATGGGTATATTGGTGATTTGGTGAAAACAGATTCTGGGTTTGATTCAGAAAAAGAACTATACTGGGCAACTTATAAGGGCAATGTAACAAAAGCTGAGTGTTATTTTTACACTTACAATGTTACTTATAGCTATACTTTAAATGTTACACCTCAATTGGCACTAACTTCACCAGATAATGCTGATGCTGTGAAAGATAAAATAGACATTAAGGGTTTTGTTAAAGATGAAAATATTAGTGATGAGCTAATTATATATTATGCTTTTTATGACTTGAATGAAAGTACAGAGTACAAAAGCCAAATAACATCTGACGGAACAGATCAGAATATTGATGGCACAATTGATATTACATCTTTAGAGGATGGAGTACATACTCTGTATATGTGGGCCGTTGATAAAAGAGGTGTAAAATCTGCTACTGTTGCTACTGAAATTATAGTGGATACTGTGTCACCGATAACACCAACACTTATGCAGGAACCTACATCACCAACAAATGAAAGCGTTTCTGTAGGAGTTTACTATCCTGATGATGCAGCAATAAGAGAAGTTAGAATTGATGGCGGAAGCTGGGTTCAATTTGATGATGTGGCGAAAGACGGAAAAATAGTAATGGACGAAAATGGAACTGTAGAAGCAAGGGGCATAGATTTAGCAGGAAATGTATCAGAAATAGGAGAACTGAATGTGACAAATATCGAAAAGATAGACCCCGAAAAGCCAGTAATACCATGGTATTTGTGGACTGAGGGTGGGGCGTCAGCCACTGGAAAGAAAGTGCCGACAGGATATAATGTAAATTGTACATCAAAGGGAACAGCCGTTAATCAGATACAGCTCTTAACTTGGGGATTAAATGTAGAAAAAGGAAAGACCTATAAATTAAGTTTTATGGCAAAAAGTGAAGGTGGAATAGCAAATCCTTTAATACAGTTGATGCAGAAAAACTCACCATGGTTTGGATATTCAGTTAGAAAGACTGTAGAAATTGGTTCTCAATGGAAAAACTATGAAGTGTATTTTACATCAAATAAGACTGACAGTAATGCAAGAATAACCTTCTTTTTGGGTAATAAGATGTCTGAAGGAAGCGGGCTATACATAGAATCTTTGTCGATGGTGGAAGTTAAGTAAGTTTGTAATTTTTATTATCCTTCTTTTTCATTTGGATTATTATTCTTGTTGTTTTAGAGGATAATTTTAGTGGTTCACTAATATTATAATTTAAAAATTAGCAATTTAACAAAATTTTGCTTGACCAATTTATACGTGTTCTGGTGAAATTAGCTTGCTATTTAGAAAAAAGTAACTAAAGAGATACTTTATTATTTTAGGGGATCAGAAAAGCAAGCAGAGAGCAGCATACAAATGTTAAATAAACCTTTGCCTTTTTCTTATTCAAGGTAAAGGTTTTTTTTTGCAAATTTCCGGTGAAAAGTATAATCTAACAATTACTTTATTCTTTATTTAATTCAATCTAAAAATTAATATATTTACAGGAGGTCGTCGAATTATGAACTTTAAGAAGTTTTTTCAAAAAGGTATTTCATCTGTGCTTATTTCAGCATTTTTACTATCAAGCTGCTATACACAAACATTTGCAGCAAACCTGCACAAATACAATGGTCTGGAGGAAATCCTAGTAGAGTGATTGATTGGAGTAATCTAAAAATAGACCCGTTTGATTGGGGCAATAAGTAAATGAAAGGTAGGTGCTTAAAGTGATTAGAATTGAAAGTCATGCAAATGATACTATAGAACTAGATTTACCGAGTTTAAAAAATGCAAACTTAGATAATCTTAACTTACACAGAGCTCTATTATCTGGTATGGATTTAAGTGGAGCAACTTTAATAAATGCAGATTTGCGTTCGGCCGAACTAGAAGGTGCTGACTTGAGTTATACAAACTTGACAGAGGCCTCTTTAATTACAGCATGGATGCAAAACTCAAATTTAAATCATTCAAAATTGGTAAAGACAAGATTAAATGGTACAGACTTAAGAAATGCAGAGCTTAAAGGTGCAGATTTATCTGGAGCAGATGTTTGGAATGCGTAAGCGATGGAACACTATACGTAGTCCAAAAAAGGCAGCTCCACTGGTTAAAATTTGGAGCTGCCTTTTAATAAAATCCTTCTTCTGCAATCTTTCTGATATAGTTATATTGCTTCCGTATCAATTTTTTGAATTCCCCGTCAGATAACTCATGATACATGGCAACACCTTCTTCATAGAGACATTCATATATCAAATCACAATAATCATCATCTTCCCCGGTGCATCTTTAGATATCGCTGATCCAGTTCATATGGAAAATCCAAAGTATAATCAATTACATCCATTTTCCCACTCAGATATTCCTTTGTGTTGATTTATAATTAAAAATGAACACTGATTCACGAATAAAACTGAACACTTTTAAGGGTACCATAAAAAAGTTTACAAAGTTTTATTCTTTAATATAGATATAATTAACGTTTAGAATTGAACACTTCCGATTATTGTATTAACATACCTTTCGTAAGCCAAAACGAAAGGTGGTGAAAAAGGAAGTGAAAGATTTGCAGGACTGGGCAGCTGTACAGAAACTGAAGAAACAAAACATGAACATTTCAGAAATATCTAAAGCTCTTGGAATGTCTAGAACTACTGTATATAATAGGAACATTAAAATTTTAGTTAAAATAGATGCAATTAAAAGAGTTTGAAGATTAGAGGATACTCACATTTTTAGTTGGCATCCTCTGATTTTTTTACATTACTTCAAAAACTCTTCTAACTGCTTTATTGTAAATCATTGTGTTTGGGGTAGGCACGTTTGGAGTATTACAAAACAGGAAGTTTTTACATGTTAGTTTTACCGTCACTTTAACT
>JAEZUI010000054.1 GCA_023421115.1 Bacillota bacterium
TTAGTGACAATGCCCCCCCAAATACAGATATTATAAGAACGATTGTAGCTTTTAATGAAGCGTACGGCGATGAAGTACGTTTAGAAATGGTAACGATACAGGAATTTTATGATAAAATTAAAAATCAGGTGAAAGCTGCACCGGTTTACAAAGGTGATCTGAATGATTGGTGGGCGAATGGTGTAGGAAGTACACCTTATGCGGTAAAGCACTATAAAGAAGCACAAAGAATGTATCATTTATGCGAGAGATTGGACAAACAAGGCCTTGTAAGTAAGCGGGAATTAATCAGAGAAGCGGAAGATAATCTTCTGTTATATGCAGAACACACCTGGGGACATTCAGCAACCATTACAAATCCTTATGATACCATGGTACAAAACCTGGATATCAGAAAAACAAGCTATGCATCAAAAGCTCATGAAGCTTCCGCGAAAAACCTAAACCGTATAACCCATAGCAGAGGAGATAAGCTCAGATACTACGATTTAAATGGTAAAATAAAAGCAATCAACGTATCAGATACAAAAGGCGAAAAGGTAGTAGAATTCTATATCGAAGTATGGAAATACCCTGGAGTAAAAGTGACTTGCGAAACAACCGGACAGGAAATGAAGACCCAAATGTCCTCCCATCCAAGGGGTGTTCTTATTAGTTTTGTAGATACCTTTGAGGCAAATCAGGAAAAAATATACCGCTATGAAGAAGCAGCTCCAGTCGTTGAAGTAGCCAATTCAAGAGTAGCTTATGTTGGAGCGGAAAGAGTAAAAGACATAGTGAATACCTATGATCCAAAAAGCTATCAACTCCCCTATCAAATAGAAAATGACTATTTTAAAATAGCTTATCAAATTGGTCAGGGTGTAACTTCCTTTTACAATAAAGTTGATAATATAGAAATGTTAAAGCAAGGAGATGCAAGATTCTTTACTCCAATATATGAAAACACAAAAATCAGAACCGATGTTTATGAAGAAAGAAGACTCCTGGGAAGAAATATAAGAGGTCTCCATTCGAAGAAGTACACTGCTGATCTTGTGGAAGTGAAAATCATAGATAACGGTGTGATTTTTACAACGGTAGAGCTTATCTATGAATTGGAAGGTACCTATTTCAGCTCTGTAGTGATAAAACTCTATCATACACTTCCAAAATTAGATTTTAAGTATAAGATCGCTAAGACTTTATCAACTGATATTGAAAGCATCTATATGCCATTAACACTAAACTATCCGGAAGCGACACTGTATATCGATAAAAGTGATGCGGTTATGAGACCAGGCATTGACCAAATTCCTGGTACCTGTATGGAATATTACCTTGTAGATAATGGTTTGGTTTATGAATCGAAAGAAAATACTATTTTGCTTCAAATAAAAGATGCACCACTGATCTATATGGGTGAGTTAAAGCATCATCCTATATTGCTTTGTGATAGCAGCTCAGAAGCGCAGGAAGACAACAATCAAAGAGATGTATACTCATGGATTATGAATAACACCTGGGAAACAAACTTTAAAATGGATCTATCAGGAATCACAGAGTTTTGTTACACACTGGACCTGATTAAGACAACGGATGCAGAGCAGAGCTTTAGAACTATGAAGGATGAAGGCTATGGTGTAGTAACTTTTATGATATAGCAATATGCAAAAATAATTTCCTTTTCTTTATCAAATCACTTGTGTTTATTGTGATTGAATAAATACGAAACTACTTTTTAGCATTTTCATAAGCATTTACCGGGATCGGATTTTTGTAGGATATAATGGGGTTTTTCTTTACTATTTGCATCTTAACGTGGCATGGGAGGGTATTATGGCTAAGGATGTGGAGTCTGATTCAAATATGCCTTTATACTATAAGGTACAAAACTATATATTAGAGCTTATAAAAAGCAACAAGCTGAAAGAAGGAGATTTAATTCCCACAGAAATGGAACTCAGTAATATGTTTCATATTAGTCGTCCTACAGTAAGGCAGGGGTTAAATACTTTGGTTTCAAAAGACTATTTAAAAAGAGTGAAGGGCAAAGGAACTTTTGTTACCAAACCTAAAATTCTTCAGGAAAATACCCGTTTTATAGAAAGCTACAATAGGGAGATGCACAAGAAGGGTTTGATTCCAGAAACCAGGGTACTGGAAATATCAATTAGAATTTGTCCGGATTTCCTGGTGGATAAGCTTGGTATTCAAGATGGGGATAAAATCATCATGCTTAAGAGACTCAGGTATGCTTATGGTGACGAGGAAGAAAATACGAAACCTATTCTCCTGACTACAGTCTATATACCTTATCTAAAGTTCCCTAATCTTATCCTGTATGATTTTGAAAAACGCTCGCTTTACGAAGTCCTTGAAGAAAATAATGTTTACATTAAAAAAGTGTTAAGAGAAATAGAAGCTAAGCTATCAAATAAAGAAACAAGTGCATTACTTGAAATCAATGAGGGTTCTCCCATACAATTTATCACCTCATTTGGATATTTAGAAGATGGGTCTGTGATCGAGTATTCGGAAAGCATATACCCGGGAGAGAGAAATAAATTTATTGTAGAAATCAATAGATAAAACTTAGGGAAGGTAAGGGCAGGTACTTTGACCCTAAGTGTGAGGGAGCACGATTAACTATTACATTTGATCAATTATAAGGTGAAATTATGTTAAGAGAAGATTTGAAGCACTATCCTTTTATGGATAAAAACATTACTATTGATAAACGAATTTTGGATTTAGTAAACAGAATGACATTAGAAGAAAAGGTTCGTCAGCTTGATATTTATTCCGAACCGGAATATGTAGGTGATGAAACAGTCGACGTCATGTTTGACGTAACCAATATTGGCAACTGTAATGGTGAAGAGGTTGCGCAACTTTATATCCATGATGAATATTGTAGTGTTTTGCGTCCATATAAGGAATTAGC
>JAEZUI010000064.1 GCA_023421115.1 Bacillota bacterium
GCGTGTAAAAGGTCGTCTTACTCATATTAAGATTAGTAAATGTTTTTACTGCTGTCTGTGCTCCACTACGCCATTTAGCAACCTCAACCTCAAATCCGGGAGGAGCTGTCGTGACGGGACGACCGAATTTCACGTTCTTCTGCTTAGCTGCACGTATTCCCTCAGCCTGAGAGTCCTTGATTTTACGGCGGGTTTTATCTGATAGGTACGCTAAAAGCTCAAACACGATACTACAAATCAGGCTCTTTTCTAAGTCACTTTTATCCGCTGTATTGAGAATAGGCGTATCCAGCACTACAATATCTACGCCCATAGCCTGTAAATCATGCCATTCCAGCTTAACACCATCATAGTCACGGCTTAAACGGTCAAGTTCCTTAATTACTAATACATCACCTCTGTGTAGCATCTGCTCTTTTAAGGTCTTATAACCTGGCCTGTCAAAGCTTTTCCCAGAAGCTTTATCTGTAATAATATCTCTGTCATTTAATCCGTATGCTTCTAGTACATCTAACTGACGTTGTAGGTTCTGTTCTCTACTAGATACTCTTGCATAACCATAGGTTCTACTCATAATTAGCCTCCCTTAAATCTAATATTCGTAAAGTATAACATTTGCGGACATACCCACTACTGTGGTCAATGTTCCGTGATACCAGCGTTCCACAATGTATACTTTACGGAGCACCTTAAAACTAATCATATTTCCGTTCGTAAAGTTTTATCTGCCTATATACAAACGTTCGTAATTTCTACATACATTTACGTCCGAACTTTAGCACATTATAAGCAGCTGGAAATCTTTAGTCAAGCACTTCTTCCCGTGGTGGTCGGGAAGAACACCTTATAGGGTTGATTAACTTATATAACAATTTTGTTACAAACCTATATTTGTATCATATTGCTTGTTAGTATGTGGTGGATTATAATGGTAATTAATTAAACATAATGGAGGTGCAATATGGTATTCAGATTTACTGAGCAACTGAGATGTATGGACGTTAGATTAGAACAACTTAAGGGAGATACAGTAGTATCTATAGAATCTATTATATTTCGAAAGCAGTCAGCCAGAAATATAGAAGATATACTCCTTAACGGCGTGAGGGGTGATAATCAGGAGTTGGTAATTGATGAAATTAACATATCTAAAGAAAACTTTAAAAAATTAGGTGATTATCATTACAAAATTAGTTTTATAACGCTGAACGATTTAGGAGGGAATGTTGTATCTGCCGTTGAAATTGTATTAGGAAACGTAAATTTGCGTTTTAAGTATGATAATGTAAAGTTTGATGAAAACGATGTTACAATAAGTTTGGCACATATGATGGTATTTCCAGCCGGGACTAATACTGTTAAAGAATTAGAAGATGAATAATGTATGGCAAAATTTATTTATTAAAGGGGGAATATAGAATATGGATAATAAAATTAAGTTACTTTCTAAGCTTGCAAAAAGAGAGGAAAATGCATTAGGACAAGTTGGATATGAAGTATTTAGATTTGCTGCAATGAGCTTACTGAATTATATGGGTTTGGAGGAAAACGAGTACATAGTTCTGCTAAAAGAGTTAGGTAAAGAAGGATTAATTGAGACGCATCCTCTGCAATGTAAAGATATTCATTCAGCAGCCATAGAAATAACAGACGAAGGATTAAATTTCTTGGAAGCTAACAGAAACAAGAAAAAAATAGGGTTCTAAAAATGTCTGTATTGTAGGCATTTCAAAAGAAAGAGGTAAAAAATGATTTTATTAGCCGCCAATCAAGCAAATAATATAATTAGTTCAGATGCAATATGTGGTATTGCTGGAACTGTAATAGGAACAATTATGGGGGCTTTGCTCGGATATATACTACCCAGACTTGGTGATTTGAGATTTTCTATTCAGAATTATCACAGCAAATATTACACAACGGATAACTTCGGACATTTTGATAAAGTTATACAGAAAGGTGCTTCTAATGGCTTTTGTTTTGAATGTGACTTATATGTATATAACAATAAAAATATAAATACAAGTATTGATTTAGCCTATATGGAAGTGGTATGTAATAATGAGAAAATAAATTGTGAAACATTAACTAGCGAGCTGCATAACATAACAGCAAATGAATTAAAAATACAACATACATTAGTTAAGTTTGAACCAAAGAGTAAAAATATAACCGTCGGAAGCGTAAGAAAGATATATATTAAATACCGGAAAAACGGAAAGAATTTTATGCATCGTAAAAAGCTTAACATAAAAAATATTTAAGTACGTTACTACTAACTATCAATATCAATATTCTTAAGGATAAGGTGAACATATGGGTGAATTTCAAATGGAAGAATTTAAGACAGCGCTTATTAGTGCAAATATGTTTTATTCTGCGGCAGATGATTTAATAAACTATAATCAGCAAAAAATAGATGACCAAGTAGAAATGTTAGAAAAATTGAAGATTAAAGCTCAATACATGTTCCCAGAAGTAGTGTTAAAATCGTTTGCTTGCGAGCTATATTTAAAGTCTATCATTTTAAATGAGGGAAACGCTCACAATAATATACATAAGCTTCATATTCTATTTAACAAAGTGAAAGAAGAAACCAAGAATCAATTAATCGAAGCTTTTATGTATTCTTATAAAGCATTAACTAGCAAAGAATTTGGTGATGATTTTTACATAAAATTGGAAGAAACAAGCAATACCTTCATAGAGTCGAGATATTGGCACGAGGGATTTAACAAAATTGAATACTCATTCCTAAATTCATTTGAATTAGCTTTATATGCTTATGCCAATGATAAAATAAATAAATAATTACAGTATATATGAACTACCAACTATCAATATTAAGTTGGTAGTTTTTTTATTGATTTGTGCTAGCAGAGAATATTAAAGTTTGTCTATTTAAAGAGCATCTCAACAGTATATTGGGGAGATGCTCTCTTTATTCTTTATCTGTGCTGGTCGGTATCTATACCAAGGATAAGGTGTACAGCCTGTTGCATCTCTGGCTTAGCTCGGTATTGATTTATAACCTTACGTTCTTGCGTGCTTAATTCATCTGAAACAAGGGGAATATCAAGTAGTTCGCTGGGCGATACACTTAGCGTCCTACATATGGAAGATAATATATCAACATCAGGCCTATTAACTCCCAGTTCCCAGTTAGAAACCCTACTATTACTGACACCAATTTTATCAGCAAATTCCTTCTGGCTCATATTACACGCCTCACGATATTTACGTATTCTTGCTCCAATTTCATACATACCTATCTCCTCCTACTACCTTGATTATATAGTACAAATCCAGTTTGTCAACGAAATAATCAAGATATTCTGGATTATTATATTGACTATCAAGATATTCTGTTATATTATAAGATAAATCCAGAATTTCTGAAAGGAGGAAGCCAAATGCCGGTGTATCAAAAAGTACGTGATTACATAAATACTCAAGGACTAAAGCAAGTTGCGGTTGCGCGCAAGGCAGAGATACCATTTACAACCTTTAACTCTATTATGAATGGTCGGCGAACCATGTATGCGGATGATTTAAAAGCGATATGTATTGCTCTAAATGTAAGCCCGGAGCTGTTTGTCGAATACCAATCGGCTTAACCTACCATATAGTAAGCTGGATTGAAAAAGTTAATGGAAGGAGAAAAGCTATGCTAGTTGTAGGTATTATTTTTATTATCGTAGGTCTTGCGGGTTACTTTTACACCATAAACCAAATGAACTCTCTCAGTCATAGTATCGATGCTGTTGGAAGTTATCTCGGAGTAATGAATACACCAACTCTCAATATTCTGAACTGGGCGTCTATTATCGTTGCAGTTGTTGGGGCTATTTTATTGGTACTTGGAATTATTAAGATGATAAAAGATTAAGCTGTTTTATTAGAGGAGGTGAGTAATGAATGAACGCTTTTGCGCTTATGCTACTGGTTATCGTAGCAGCTCTTGTTGTAGTTCCAGTTATCGGAGTTATTATAATAAAGTCCAGAAATAAAAAATAAAGCTTAAACAAGTTGATACGAGGTGGGAAACAATGAATTTTTGTAGTAACTGCGGGAAGAAGGTAGATGGTTCCAATTTTTGCTCTAGTTGTGGTATGAAAATAAATGATGTTGATGCACAGCTTTCACAAGCTGTGTCGCCAAAACCTGTTCAAGCAAGTACATATTATCCTTCGCAGAGTAACAGTCAAGTGTTTTTATCCAATCTGTTTGTTGAGAAAGATGAACAGCATATTAGTAACTTTGGAAACGAACAGTATATCCAGTTCCTGAATAAGGGTAAAGCCAAAAAGGCTTTCGTTATTCTAAGTAACAAGCGCTTGTACATTCGAGGGAAACGATATGAGATTAATGGAAAAGGAGCGTCTAGTCCGGACGAGCGTGGGAAAGAGATTAGGACAGAAAAAGTTGTCGATATGAAAGACGTTAAGACGATTGAAATGGGTCGAGTTGGTAGGGTTAACTCTTTTCTTTATCTGTATTCTTCAATTATCACAACTGTTCTGGCAATCGTAGCCTCTGTGATTACATTACTGATGAAGGCCGACGTCGACTCAGAGCCTGATATAACAACAGCTCTATCTGTATTTATCGTTGTCACATTAGGATTGTCTGCTGTAGCCATGTTGTTATGGATGTCTTATGTATCAAGTATAAAGTCTTGCATCTCCTTGCTGTGCAATGGCACATGGATTAGATTTCCGCTCGACAAATATGTAGGACGTGAGGGTTATGCTCTGATGCGTCATATTATAATTATGCAAATGCCTTACCAAGAAGTCAGTAAACCTAATTCAAATTATAATGATTTCATTTCTGCTAAGGGTGGACAACTGATTGTAAGTAGCAAAAAAATTAAACCTAAGGAACGCACAACCGAAAAGACTGTAAATTTGAATGAAATCACAGATATGGTAGTCTTGCGGCGTCGACTTAAAGTAACTTGCAATGACACTTGGTTTACTTTCCCGATAAAGACCCGACAAGAAGGAGCTGACATTATACGATATATTGTGGAACAGCAAGCTCATATGGAACAAAAATGTAGCGTAAAGCATACAAACGATTAATAATAATTATACAATCAAAGGAAAAGAGGAATATAGAATGAATAAGCGTATTTTATCAGTAATATTAGCATTAGTTTTAGCACTATCCTGTACTACACCAGCTATGGCAGCCACGAAAACCAGTACCAAAACAATTACCTTTGGTTCAACCGACGCACTTCCAAGCTCGTCCAACTACTCTCCTGTTACAATAAAGGTGACGAATGTGACAACGAAGAAAACAAAGGATTTCTCAGTTGATTTGGAGGCCGGTGGAAACACCTACACTTTTGAAGGTGAAAATTGTAATGTTATTTACGGCAAAGCTCCTATGACGATAACACTTAAACCTAATAAAGGTGAAAAGAACGTCGGAGTTTATGACTGGGCTATGTACGCAGACGAAAAAACCTACAAATCAGTAAAATCAAAAAATAAATACTATGCTTTTGATTTAGATAAATATATGCCTGACTTTTCGGAAAAACTTACTGCTAAGCCAGATGGTGCATTTCAAATAGCGGATGGAAGCACACAGAAGCTTACCAAAGCAGGTACTTATGTTCTGTATGTCAAGGTCACAGATGATGGCTATGATATGCCAGAAGGACTCAAACCTGTATTCTTTGTAGTAAAATAAATCATAGTATAAGCGTTTTATTAGTCCATTTAGACGATTAAATATAAGATTTGATAAGATAATATGCCCTCAGAGGTTAAGAGCTTCTGAGGGTTTTTAGCGTGTGTGGAAAGTATTGCAGAATAGAATAGTAATATCAGGCCTTTCTTGATTAAAGAATTGTAAAAACGATTAAGTTTGATTAAAGGAGGTCATTCAAATGGCACAATACACAAACATTTCCGAGACATCTCGTCTAACGGGGCTTTCTATAACCACTTTAAGGCGTGGTGTTCGTTCAGGGCGTTTCCCACACGTACGTGTAGGAGGTTCTCCCAGAGGTAAGCTACTTTTTGATTTACAAGCATTGGTTCAAGTGCTGGCAGATGAGGCATATGCCTCAATGCAAGGTCAGAGGGAGGTCAAAATACATGAGTGATTTATTGGCAACAGAGGAAGTACAGGAATTAGACATAGATGAACTCATTAAATTTCAAGAAAAAGAACAATTTAAACAGTTTGAGAATTTCGTAAAATCACGAGAAACAGCAGAGACAGCGGAAGCCGCAGAAGTTCCTAAAGCCGTAGAAGTTACAGAAATCACAGAAGTTCCAAAAGGTTTTGATGCACTTCTGCGTCCAGCATCCGTTGCTCGTATGTTAGGTGTGACAACATCCACTTTAAGATTATGGTACAAGACAGGTTTATTATCTGCGGTGATAACCGCTGGAGGGCATCTTAGAGTGCGTGTGTCCGAAGTCGCTCGCTTGCAGGGTCAGACCTATATACCACCACAACCTGTAAATGACCCATACAAGAACCCAGCGGTACTCGCTGAGGCTCAGATAGGATTTTTTAATGAAGATGAAGACAGCATTTTCTCTGCTGAGAATATGCAAAAAGCTATTACAAACCGAAACGGTTTATCAGCAGAGTAATATAAATCATATACACACTCATAGGAGGGATACATTATGTTCGAACTTAAAGTTCTGTGGATACTGACCGTTTTGCTTTCAGCCATGAATTTAATTTTAGTTTATAGGGAGCATATGGAGACAACCGAACCTGATGACACTACAGACACCATAGACCGACCCGATGAATAACAAGGAAAAGCCCGCTATTACTGATTATAGCGGGCTTTAGTCTGTAGATAAAGCCAATTATTTAAAGAAGCAATATATGTGTATACATAATCAATACTATTCTTTTATCTTTGCTTATGGTATTCTTTAATAAATTAAAATTTGCAATGCTGATTTTTATGTTTTATGCAAAGGATGGGGATTATGAGCTATATTGAGTATATTTTAGAAAATGGTGAATCATGGTTGCTTTACGCTACAAGAATAAATCTTTTAAATGAAAGCAAGGAGGATTTGAAAGAGTTGAGACAGCAAGCATTGTCGGAAGCAAAAATCAAGTCATATCTGAATGATATTGCAGATTTTCATAACATTCTTGTAAGTAATCACAAGAACCCTGAATTACCAATACACAAATTACTATTTTTGTTGGAAATAGGATTAGACACTGATGTTTCGGAAATACAAAAAGCTGTGGACAAAATTATGGACCATAAAGACAAAAATGGTGTATATCAATCACTAACAAATATACCAAAACACTTTGGAGGAAGTGGGGAAGATACCTTTGGTTGGTGTCTATGTGATGCTCCGTTGTTACTTTATGCTTTGCTTAAAGCAGGAATTGACTATGAAAATCATATTAAGCAAGGTGTAGAGTACCTTTTAAGTTTCTACAAAACTCAAGGTTTTCCTTGTGTGGTTTCTCAAGAACACGGGAAATTTAGAGGACCAGGGCGAAAAGATGATTGTTGTCCATATGCCACATTAATAATGTTAAAGCTACTTTCTAATATTCCAGAATATCAGAAAAGCGAAATTAGCAAAGAAATGGCAATGATATTATTTTCGTTATGGGAAAACAGCTTAGAAAAGCACCCATACATGTTTTATATGGGCACAGATTTTAGAAAGCTGAAAGCACCTGCTATGTGGTATGATATAGTAAGCGTTACAGATGTGTTAAGTCGTTTTGATTTCGTTAAATCAGACAGCCGATTCTTGGAGATGATTTCACTTATAAAGGATAAACAGAACGAAAAAGGGCTATTCACACCTGAGGCGGTATATCAGAAATGTAAAAATTGGGATTTTGGTCAAAAGAAGAAGCCATCTTCATATTTAACATATCTGTGTAATCAGATATTTATACGAGCGGGATTATGATAGAAAACATATTCAAATTTACTAAAGGCACGGAAATTCCCATGCTTTTAGTTTGAATAAGTACTCTGTTTTTGCGTACTCCAAAATTCAAAAGTTAATTTGTCAACAGTCTGAAACCCGCTATCACTACTTATACCGGGTTTTATCTTTTTCAACTCCGAGGCCGTGCGTCCTATAAGGAGACCCTCGCAAACTCAGTCATACCAGCACTTCTTGCTTCGCATTATCTATATTACTACGAGAACCTACATCAGTCTGTACTCCACAAAATTGTTACGTATGTCAAGTCATCAAAATTTAATTTTCTATGTCTTAGATATTTTTTTATTTTTTGAAACCAAGCACGTTCGCTACCATACAAACTTCGTCTGTCTATATCTTCGTGGCTCACTGCAAGCTAATTAATCAAGTGTTGCTTACAATTAGGCCTTGCTCATATATAAGTAGAAATCGAGGTATGTGTAACTGACAGGTATGACCTGAAAGCATACAGTCATCGGCTTTATCAGCTGTCAGCAACCATAATGGAGAGGATGTGTCATATGAGTGTATATTATGATAAACGCAGCCACAACTGGTGTATGGACATTCGTTTTGCTAATAAACGTATACAAATACATAGCCCTGAACAACAGCTTCTTGTGCGGATGCAATCTATTATTAAGACCAATAAGCTGACCTATGATATGTCCAAGAAACTTGCTACAGACTACCGACACGGTCTGATACCAGCTGGTTACATAGGTCATAAATATCTGCCAAAAGAAATAGGCTACCGCATTATCTCATCTTACGGTGGTGGTGACGGCTTTATCTGCACGTGTTATCCAACAGCGTTAGAAGCTTGGAAAGACTCTCGTATCCAATCCCGTATAGCTACAGCCGGGGTACAATATGCTGACTATGACACATATCTCCATACTGTTGATGGCGGTCACCCATGGACCTTATTGGGTTTAACCATATTACGTTGCCGCATCACAGTTCGTGGGAATTTGTCAGCTGTCAAAAAGCCAACTGAATGATTACTATAAGAGGGGTAATATCCAAATAGTGTTTAAAAGCGTTTAAAAGGCTCATACAGACATTTTTTATGCGGGGTGATAATCTTGTCTATATATGTCATACAAAATTGATTGCAGGTCATTTTAGAGCATTTTAATGTAGACGGTGGTATATATATTTATATATATACCCTGTCTATGAAAATCATTGAGTTCTTGTTCCTTACAAAATCCAGTTATATGCTTTATTTGTGCAATCAATGAGGCCCAGTACTTTTCATACCCATATAACGCCGACTGTCTCGTACTTAATAGCTCATTGCACATAATAAATTGTAATGATGCAATAGTTTTGCTTTTTTATCAAATAATTTTGAATTTTTGTGTCAGTAAGTTCGGGACAAATAATCTTCTGTTTTCTAAGCATCCAACATTCATGTATTCTTTTAAATCTCGCAGTAGCGGGATTTTTAGTTTGTTTTGCAATTTCAGGTTTAAATCAGGCCTATGCAAATATATAACAAGTTTAAATCTGAAAAGTGAAGGGACTGACATGAAGTATCTAGTAAGTATGCTTACAGCCATAGGCGGGTTATATAGTAGTCGGCAAGGTCTTATCAGTCAGCATAACACGTAGTCAGCGTAGTTATTCATACAGAATGGTTCTATCAGACGGTTTAGACTCACAATAATCCGGTATTACTCAGTTTCTTAACTTGACAAACACATTAATCATTCCTCATATATGCGTTGTTATAATCCGAATTGCTAATGATGACGGCAAGTTTCGAGGCCGAGAAAAATAATTATATACATATACCGGGCTGTCATATCTATAATGACGGCAAGCTTTGAGGTCGGAGTAAATATTACATATCATTGACGAGGAGTTCTATTTGTTACATCAATTACTAAAGACTCACTATCTATGTAATATTTTGGTGTCCAAGACCATCTTTTGTGTTATGGACTTATTCAGGTGTGGGGAGTATATAACTTATTTAGAAAATACTCTCTTAATCAGGATGAAAAGTGTGCCTTACATAATATTATAGAGATTGTGAATGTATGTGTGTGGGCTGCAGGTATGTAAGAGGAATGAGTTAGAAACTGTTCTATTCATCAGGGTAGGTGGGTTTTATCTGTTTACTCTTATCGTCTACCATATAGTACCTGTTTTACCCTTCTTTTGGCAGTTATGACGCTTTTGGGGTCATAATCACAAGCATATACCTTAGTTGCTCCTGTTTTAATGGCTGCTGTAATTGTTGTACCAGAACCACAGACTATATCTGCTACTGTCTCGTGGTCGAACCTGTTCAGCAGCTCTATAAAGACCTGTTCTGATTGTTGCCACTTATGGAGCGATTTATCGTCTTTATCTTGTGCAGTGATTACATCATATATTAAATTAGGTTTTACTTGTCTTGGACCTTTCTTTTTGAAAACTATAACTGGTTTCCAACCTGTCATAATACCTTTTAGCATTACTGATGTAGGTGTACTGCGGGGCAATAAGACAGACATAGTCCACTTATACCGAAGTGTCTTATCTGCACCATCTGTAAGGGCAGACATGATAGCTGGGATATGAGAACATCCTGTGAGTACGAGCAAGTGTCCATTAGGAACTAAAATTCTGCTTGCTACGTTTGCAATATCTGAATATATATAGTGCTCTGAGTTAGGGTCACTGTACTCTTTACCGTAAGGTGGATCCACACAAACAACAGAGCAACTTGAGGAAGGAATCCAGCTGAGGCCGGTTCTCAAATCATCTTCTTTAATGATTATATCTTTATCATCTATAACAATACCGTTAGCAGCTTTGAGTTCAGCCTTACGTTGTAAGTTAAGTATCTGCTGTGCTCTAACAGCACCAACACCCCGCTCTTGCATAAGTCTTATTACGTCAGGACTTGATTTAACTGCACGTAATGCTCTTGGACTTCTTATGGTGTCTATAATATGCCTGTTTTCCAGTATCCACGGGTCATTAAGCCAATCATAGCTCTGCGTGCCATACTGAGCATTTGCACAGTTATTAGTAGGCCTTTGTATGTCTAAGAGCTTACGAACGGATGCAACTGTGTGTGGAGAAACGGATAACTGTCTTCCAACAGCTCTATCGGATAGAGACGGCTCTAGTTTAAGTCTTTCAGCAATTTGTTCTCTTTTCTGAGCTGCTGAGCGATTTATTTGCTTAGGCACTTGTATCACTTCCTTTCTAGTAGGCCGATGACATTATATCACGAAACTGTAAAATATTCTTCAATTTTTTAGCTGCAGTTGGTGTGCCTGCCAAAATATAGAGTAAATTTGAAACTATACTATGGAGGTAATAAGTATGTTAATGAGTAAAGGAATAGCAAAGTTAGAAAAAATGGGAGGATTCAGCTGTAACGGTAACTGTCACCACTGTGTATATGAACAAGCTTTGAAAAGTACAGGTAACGGGATGGATGTATACAGAGCATTGTACAGAGATGGTGCGATTTCTGCTAAGCAGTATAGAATTGTAATAAGTGAGTTAGAGGAGGAATACTTTATACTGGACAAACGCTGTAATAAACATAAGGAAAAGAGAGAGAAACTAAGTAACCGTATATAAGACATAACCAAAGACCAAGGTCATCAACACAAGGCTTAGGTCTTTTTTATTTGTTCATAATGCAAATCTGATACTAAATTTACACTTAGGCCGATGAAAATTTGTTCAGGTTTTTATCGGCATTTTTTGTGCCTTGCACAAAACTCACTAAAATATGAGTGAGGTTGATAAAGATTATGGCAAGAGCATTAAGACAAGTAGCAACATCATACACATCAAATGAGGGTGTATGTGTGGCCGGTGACACAAAAGGACTACTTAACACCCCAGATATAAATCTTTTTTTACAAGAGCTGTGTGATAGTGGTATACTTGGCTTGTCAGAGGTTTCAGAAAAAGTGCATATGCTAAAAAAGAAGCAAGTGGACACAATTCACAATAATAAAATATATACCAGAAAGGACGGGAGAGTTTTTACTAGAGTCATAGATAACGGCAAGGAAAAGCAACTTATAGGTAAGACTGAACACGAGCTTTATGAAAAGCTCTATGAATTTTACTTTGGTGATAACAATGCAAGTCTTGAGGATTTGTATCCTCAATGGGTAGAGTGGAGAACAAATGAAACAGATACAACCCAAAAGACCATAAAAGAAAATGGTTACATTTGGAACGCTTATCTCAAGGATAATCCGATTACTCAAGTGCCTTTAAAACAACTAAAGCCAAAAGATTTTATCAGCTATTTTCGTAAGGTTACAAAAGGCATTACCATTACACGTAAACGCTTTAATGACCTGAAAAGCGTGATGAATGGCATTATATACTTCGCCATAGAAAATGAGATTGTAGAGCGAAATTATTTACGTGACATTAATTACCGTCAGTTTAAATACAAGCCAGAAAACAATGATGTCATCCCTTATACTGAGGCAGAACGTCTACAGATAATTAACCACTTATCCAATGACGATTTATATTCACTAGCAATTAAGCTGGACTTCTATTTGACTCTAAGAATTTCGGAATTAAAAGGCTTAATGTGGGATGATATCAGAGGTAACCTTATTTATATTCAGCGTCTAGTAAACTATAAAAACGAAGTTTTAGACGATATAAAAGGGCATACAGAAGAAGGTAAACGCTATATACCCTTAACAAGTGCAACTAAGGCAATCTTAAATCGCATTAAGCTTTTAAACCCTAATAGTGAATATCTTTTTATTCGCAATAATAAGCCTTTAGCTACCGTCACATTTAATCGTCACCTTAAAAAGTGCTGTGATGAACTTGGTATTGAGTATCGTTCTTCCCACAAAGTCAGGTTTTCAACAGCATCAATCCTGTATAAGAATGGTGTTAAGGCACCTGAACTACAAAAAATGTTAGGGCACACTACCCTTACAATGACTTCACATTACCTGCGCTCAGTAACACCTGCCGATGAAACAATAGAAAAAATGGGGGCCGTTTTAGGTTAAAAATAGTTTGCACCAATTTGCACCAACATTTTTGAAATTAAAAAATGCTTCAAACCCTTGATTTATAAGGATTTGAAGCACTTCATAAGAGAGGCGACAACCAGATTTGAACTGGTGATCAGGGTGTTGCAGACCCATGCCTTACCACTTGGCTATGTCGCCATATTTAATTAAAGTGACTCATACGGGAATCGAACCCGTGTTACCGCCGTGAAAGGGCGATGTCTTAACCGCTTGACCAATGAGCCATGATTTGATATTATAGCATATTCCCTATTCTTCTGTCAATTCCAAACCGACTCATATGCCATTATTATGTTGACTTTCTTTAAATTATACCTATTAAATTAGTCAAAACAAACTCCCCGAGTTGGGCTCGAACCAACAACCCCACGGTTAACAGCCGTGTGCTCTACCATTGAGCTATCGAGGAATATTTCTTTTCTGGTATCTATCTTACGATACCTTCAAAACTACACACTGTA
>JAEZUI010000127.1 GCA_023421115.1 Bacillota bacterium
TCATAAAATCGTTTGCATTGCAATCTTGAATATGATAGTATAAAAAATAACAAATATAATCTTGATTATGAATGTTAAATAAATAACAAAAAAATTAAGTTTATAAAAAAAGGAGGAAGGAAGACAATGTCATTAAGTTAAGGCAATTAAACTGAAGTTTAGGAACAGAGTATGTTAAAAATGCATACCCTGTTCTTTTTTTATGTAATTTATCAAACAAATTAATAATTTTTTCAAAAAAAGCTTGACAAATAGGGTAAAAAATGTGGCGCAGCCCCTTAGAAGTATATATTTTAAGGAGGTTCCCTCATGAACGAATTTGCAGATTCCATAAAGGAAAAATTAAACACTGTGCTAGCTGAAATGCAAGAATATTCATGGTTGTTTGTCAATAACCCTGGTAAGGATTTTACTCGAAAAAGAAAACTAGATTTTAAAGAAATGGTCAATATTTTACTGTCAATGGGAGGAAATAGTCTAAAACTCGAACTAATGAAATATTTTTCTTACGAAGAAGAAACTGCTACCAGTTCAGCCTTTGTTCAACAGCGTGAAAAAATTCTACCAGAAGCACTTGAGTTTCTTTTTCGTAGATTTACATCATTTTCAGTCAATCCCAATTTTTACGACGGCTATCGAATGTTAGCGGTAGATGGTTCCGATTTATGTACTGCACAAAACCCAAAAGATATAGAAAATCATATTGTTACAGCTGAAAATGTTAAAGGATACAATGTTCTACACTTAAATGCCATGTATGATTTATGTAGTAGAGTATATGTTGACTCAATTGTTCAGCCAGGCAGGATGAAAAATGAATGCCAGGCTTTAATTGATATGGTAGATCGTTCAGATATTAAAGGACAAGCTATTGTTATTGCTGATCGCGGGTATGAAAGTTACAATGTTTTTGAACATATTGCTAATAAAGGCTGGAACTATGTTATACGTATAAAAGATATATACAGTAATGGAATTACATCTGGACTTTTTCTTCCCAAGCAGAGAGTATTTGATATTAATTACAGTATTTTATTGACTAGACGACAGACGAATGAAATAAAGGCACATCCAGAAAAATATAAGTTTATGCCTGCAAATCAAAACTTTGACTATCTTCCTGTAGGTGATAAAGGAAATTATCGAATAAATTTTAGAGTAGTTCGATTTGCAATATCAGAAAATAACTACGAAGTTATCATTACAAATCTTCCTGAAGATAAGTTTTCTGCAGAAAGGATTAAAGAAATATATCACATGCGTTGGGGAATCGAAACGTCATTTAGAGAATTAAAATATGCCATAGGGTTAACAAGTTTTCATTCAAAAAAGGCGGACTACATCAAACAAGAAATATTTGCAAGACTTACCATGTACAATTTTTGCGAAATAATTACAACTCACGTGATTATACAGCAAAAAGATAGGAAATATAGCTATCAGGTTAATTTCACAATAGCTATATCAATTTGTCTACACTATTTCAAATGCAAGAATGCAATACCGCCTCCTAATGTTGAAGCGCTAATTCAAAAGAATATATTACCTGTTCGAAATGGTAGAAAAGACCCTCGCAAAGTCAGAACCAAATCGCCAGTTAGCTTCATTTATAGAGTAGCATAAATTATTGTAAAGTGAAAATATTTTTTTGGCAGAGAAATGTCTCTGTCTTATTTGCGTATCATAATTTTGAGATATATGAGAAAAAAGTCAATTGAAAGTACATAAACTTTCAATCGACTTTAACTCTACTTGCATTATATTTGTCATAAATTATTTAACTTAATGACATTGGGAAGGAAGATGAAATTAGAAATTGGTAATTTCCTTGTTAAAGATGTTATCTTTGGAGAAATGACTATGTATGATAGTGGAATTCTATCTATCAACAAGGAAGAGGCAATAGCGTTCATTAAAGAAGATGAGCATATTACTGAAGTGGACATTATTATTGCAAAGCCTGGTGAAAATACACGCATAGTGCCGGTTAAAGAGGCAGTTGAGCCTAGAATTAGACCTGATGGGAGAGCTGTATTCCCTGGTGTTACTGGAGAACTCGAAATGGCTGGTAGAGGTAGAGTTCATGCTCTTAAGGGTTGCAATATTTTAGGTGTTGGGATGCACTATGGAAGTTTTGGAGACGGCTTAATAGATATGGGTGGGGATGGTGCAAAATACACTTTATTCTCACAACTTATAAATATTTGTATAGTTGCTGATACAGATGAAGAGTTTGAAAGATTTGAACAACAAAAGAAGAATACTGCAATAAGGATGGCATCTCACAAATTTGCAGAATATCTTGGCGCAACCGTAAAGAATATGGAACCTGAATTAATTGAGACATATGAGCTTGAACCTGTCACAAAGAGAGATGAAAGTGTAAATAAGCTTCCTTCAGTTGTGTTAGTTATGCAGCCACAGTCACAAATGGAAGAGCTAGGCTATAATGATTTGGTTTATGGATGGGATATGAATAAGTATGTACCATCATTTATGAATCCAAACGAAGTTTTAGACGGAGCACTAATTTCCGGAAGCTTTATGCCTTCTTCGTCAAAGTGGGCGACATATGATTTTCAGAATTTTCCTACAATAAAAGAGCTTTATAAGGAACACGGAAAGAGTATTAATTTCCTTGGTGTTATCATGTCAAACCTCAATGTTTCTTTAGAGCAAAAGAAGAGATCTGCTGTATTTGTAGCACAAATGGCCAAATCATTAGGTGCAGATGGAGCAATAGTTACTGAAGAGGGATATGGAAATCCCGATGCAGATTATATTCTATGCTTGGCAGCATTGGAGGATGTGGGAGTAAAAACAGTTGGAATTAGTAATGAATGTACAGGAAGAGATGGTGCTTCACAGCCTTTAGTGACTCTTGACGTAAAAGCAAATGCATTGGTATCTACTGGAAATGTTTCTCAACTTATAGAACTTCCTGCGGTAGATAAAGTAATAGGTGAATTGCAAGCATTAGCAAGAGATGGACTTTCTGGAGGATGGTCTTATGATGAAATACTTGGACCTTCAGTAAGA
>JAEZUI010000136.1 GCA_023421115.1 Bacillota bacterium
GTATAAAGAGGAGATAGCTCTGTAGGCTTTAACTTACCAATCCATCCTATATTTGAACAACTATATTTATAAAACTCAAAGCTAGGAAATTTGCTTATAATATGATATTGCTGAATGCCTAATGTTATATTCTTTGGCACCTGTTTATGCTTTTCTTCTTTTTTTCTGCTTATCAACATTGTCCGTAAAACCTATGAGGTGGAATATTTTGTCCGCTGTTACCATTTAAAGTCCCATTGCTACCGACCAAAACGCTTCCATTCCTTACCTTTTCTGAAAAATCACTTGCCTCACTAAGCTCAGCAGGAAATTTATTTCCGAAAATATCCTGCCACTTTTTAATACTTTTATCTTTGTCATCCTCATCTAAAGCAGCTCTTGCATCAGTTGAAAATTTTTCGAGTTTATTTTTAAAAATATCATATTTACTTTTATCCCAATCCCTAGCAAGGTTTTCGCCTTTCAATGAAGGATTTTCTACATACGGTTCATTGTCAACCAATATATCATCAAGTTTACTGACCATATTTTCTAATGTAAGAACAAGTGTTTCTGCGTCAGAATTGGCAGCTTTAATATGTTCTCCTATTAAAGTTGTAAGCAGTATTGATTTAGGTGCAGTATTATTTCCAACTTTATTGTCTCTCCAATACTTAATGATTTTTGTTGCATTGACAAGATTATAGTTATTTTGACTATTCTTGTTCTTAAACCATTTTACAAATCCTTCTGGGTTAGTTTTAACCCATTCATTATCACTTTTACTTGATATAAGAATATGTTCACCTTCAGTAGGTTTTGCAGGCACTATATCCATATGAAAATCCCCAATATAGTTAACTCTTACACAACGTTCTTTCTTAATTAGCTTATCCTTATATGCTTCCTTCGTTTTCATTCTGTTGTATACAAAGTCAATCATACCTTTTGCGTCATACTTATCTCCAATATCAAGGAGAAGCACAGTATCAATATCAAATTCATTGCTACCTGTTGGTATTATTGCAGTTCCTGTAGCATAAGATCCTTGCTTAAAGAAATCTTTAAAGTAAGTCTTAATCTCATCATCATTCTTAAATATGTCTTCCCATGTAGATAATGCTGAATTAATTCTGTCTTCTCTTGTTGGGTTTAAAGAAATGTTTCCTACAAAGCTTTTAAAGTAATCGTTTAACTTCATTTAGTATGTCCTCCGAAAATATATTGTGATTTTTCAGCGACATTTTTGAATTATCCTTGAAAAAAAAACTGTCATGTAGTATAATTTTTTCAAAAATGTACATCATTTATTGTAGACAAATTGTTATACTTGGGGTGGTAGCCGGTATGAAAGTTTGTCCACAATCGGTGCATAAAATCGCTAAACTTGCACCATAATAAGGAGCTCTAGCAAGCTCTTTTTTATTCCTATTTTATTCAACCTAATCTCATACCTTTCTTGATTTGTGAAACTTACTAAGTTTGGTGGTAGTAAACTTATAGTTTTCATAAATCATTTTCTTAATTACTGTTCAAGCAAACTGACGTTTCCCTTCTTAAGAAGAGTGTCAAGATGCATGTTTGAACGCACAACAAAATTCCTATTGTGCAGCTACTCAATTTTAGAGGCATGCGTACCATTCCTTTTAAAAAAACTTTCATGGCAGAGCATTTTTTGCCATATTCTCACCTCCTTATTATTCAAAATTCAAAATCAAAATAATCAAAAAATATAATTTGCAAATTACGAATCTCATAAATTGCATCAGATTTACCTGATGTAAAAAAATTATATTACAGAATAATACTCATATTGCTTTCCTCCTGTTGGTGCAGTAACATCAACTCTCTTAACAAGGCCAAGGTTAGTCAAAATGCGTAATCTATTATTTATCACTTGAACAGTTGTATTTAACGTGTTTGCCAATGAAGGGGAATCAGTCTTTTTCAAATCACGGATTAAAGTAAATAATTGCAATAGCCCATCACTGCATTTTCCAATAAGCTCGCACTGATTAAAATGTTGAGACCAAACAATTGAACATATTTCAGCCTTTTCAAGTGCCATTGCAACATTTTCTTGTACAAAATTATTCAATCCAGTTAATACTACATGCTTACCGAAAAGTTCTCCAGATAATCTGGATATTAAAACAGCAATAACTTCACTAGAAAAAGAAAAGTCAACAATCTCTACTCCAGTAAAGTCTATCAATAATATGTCATCTTCTGACTTAAGCCAGTCGTTAATTATTTGTTCTCTTAAATCTTTACCTATATCACGACCCCAAAACCTGGTTCTATTGAATTGGTTTAACATAATTCTAAACATATTAGCACCTCCAATTCTGTTAAAACTACTAAAATTTATCAGATTACAATTAAAGTATACCTTGTTTTGGTATATTTGTCAACATGTCATCTACTAATTAATTCAAAAGCTATATGTGTACCTTCAATAGAGTCTATAGGGGAAATATGTATTGTTTTATTTTCTGGGAATCCAAAAGGGTCATTGTAAAGGTAGCTGACAACTGCTCCATGTGAAAGGACATGAAGATTTGCACGCCTTTTTTGGGCTCTTTCTAGCAATCTAGGTAAGCCGTTTCCTCTAAAATTCGCCTCTTCAATTATGCTTGTGGCTCCTTTTTCAAGGGCATACCTAACAGCACTACATTCATCATAGAAAAGTGTTCTATTATCTGGATTTTTAAGTAAGCTATTATAAATTCCAATACCATTATCTGCAATACTTATCTTGCAATATTTTTTCTTATTTCTACTATTTCTAGGGTTATACCCTTGCATGAAAAATAAGCCATTTTGTTTTGTAGCACTATGATACTTAACATTTTGGCACAATTCATAAATAATAACTTGCAGATCTGCAACTTCCTCAGGTAAAAAATTATTATTTATCATCCATACAGTAACATCATCAACGATACTGTCAATTTTAGTATCAGATTCTATCTCTGTTATGGGTATATAATTTTCACTACTCTTGTTATTTTTATAATATCCAGAGGTAAAGTATTTGAGTAATATTTTCAGTGGTTGACTGCTATGTTCAAATTCTGTTATTATCCCTTCATCTCTTGTAAAGCCACAGTTTAATAAGTATCTGGCAACCTCAAAAGATTCAGGCATAATTATTCGTGTTTTTATACCATATTGGTTATAGACAGATCTTGTAAGAATAATTATACTTGTAATTCCCGATGGATCAGCAAAAGTTACCTTTCGAAGATCAATTTCTAATTCTTTGTTAAATTTATTTATTTCATCATTTAAGTTTGAAGCTATATTTATAAATGACCTCATATTAAGTGTTCCTTCTGAAATCAACATATAAACCTCCAAATATTAATTTTAATTATTATCTAAAATTATATCAAAGTTTATTATACAATGTATATTTTTACTTAATATTGCTTATAAAACTTGAATCCTTTTACGAAAATTTAGGAAATAATACTTCAAAGAAAGCTCAAGAATGGGGTTTGAAAGTGAATTATGGCAACTGTCTTGGGTAATAGAAGTTTTTTCATCATTGGGCTTAGCTAAAATAGTCTTTTTAATTATTCCTTTTATAAAGATTCTAAGCATTACTTACAGGACAAGAATAGAATACATCAA
>JAEZUI010000190.1 GCA_023421115.1 Bacillota bacterium
TTGCAAGGCACTTAAACCGATTAATTCTACCTTCTCTTTGTTCCAAATCGATTGGATTACTTGGAAGATTCCAATGCATAATTTTCCTACAGTAATTATGAAAATCTAATCCTTCCTGTCCGATAGATGTTGTTGCAAGTACAAACGGGCGAAGAGGTGAATTAAAGGCATTACGCACACTTTCTTTTCGATCGACATTTTTAGCATTATCGCCAGCATCCTTTGTAAAACCAACAGCATAACTGGAACGAATACCAACATTCTTAACTTTTTCATTACTCATTCTACTTTTAAAAGTCTGAAATGTATCTACAATGTAAGTTGCTGTATGCATTTTCAAAGAATTCATCATCATTTCATGAATCAACTCCATCTTATTTGCTTTTACAGAAAATCCCACTGTATCAAAAAGCATATGGAAGTACTCATCAAACATCGCTTGAAAACAGCCATCTTTGCAATATTTCAGTACGTTTTGCCAATGTGAATTATCATCATTACACCTACCATAAGCTAGATCAATAATAGCTGTTGATTCTGTAAGGTTAAAATTATTAACGAAGACTTTTGCTAACGCTGTAGCTCTTTGTACCTGATGTCCATTGGATCTGCATATACAGATAGCTGGAGAACCTAGCACCATATTGACTAGTGTTTCTAATAAATCATCTGGTTGTTTTCCTAAGTCTAAATTCTTTATATTGTCAAATATTTCTTGTAGCTTTTGTATATGTGTAAGAAATCCTTTTTTTCCTCTTTCAGTAGTTGTATCCTCATCATGACTATTTCTTTTTTCCTGTGTAACAATCTGCAACCAGTCATTCACAAAGTCTACGCCATCCATTAACATTGGAGCCATATAATACCAGCGTTCATCTTGCTTTTTTTGAAATGGTATTTCATATTCATGCTGTAATTTATCAAGTTTTTCTTTTAGATTTTTTCGTATTCTACTTTCAATCTGCGCCAATGACATACTTTCATTCATAGTTTCCATTGGCGAATACATATTCGACAAACTTATAGATGGATATAACAAGCAGAATAGGCTCATTCCTTTTGCTTCTCCTTCACTTACATTAAAACGGAGCCTTGAAACTGGATATCGTTTTGAACCTTCAACATAATAATGTGCATTTTTCTTGTCCAGATTTTTTTCCTGTTTTGTAAGCTTACCAATCGTTCTTCTTTCAGCTTCATAAGAAATAAGAGAACCAATCATCCTTGGAACCATTTCCCATGATGAAAATACTAATATTTTTGAGCAATCCTGGCTATTCTTATATACACCTTGCAACTCATAATACGGACGAGAAGGGGGAATCCATAGATGTTTTTCTGATCCATGTTCAAATGCTTTCTCTTTTAACATTTCAAGTCTTGCATTTGTTTTTGGCAGTTCCTCATAGTTGTTAATTCTATTTCTATTAACCCATAATAAAGGTTTATTAGCCACATCAATTTCATCTAAATGCTTCTTGAAATACTTTTCAATACGCTCCTTTAACTTGTAACTTCTCATAAAGGACATTAAATATGGACAGCTCTTCACATAATCAACGGGTAATGACATATTAACATCTGTGTTCTTTAGCAATGTACCCATTTGAATATAGGATAGTATGTCATTCTCGTTAATCTCTAAGTGTTCCTGTACACTACTGGCATCCGTATAGTCTCCTGATTCCATAACTGAAATACGTTCAGTCCTACACACTCCACCATACATAGCATCTTCTGCATTTTTCTTGATATTCAAAATTGTACTATCATTTTTTTGAACTTCATTTAAAGCAATCGAATAATCTTTCCATACCTGCCTAAACTTTGTATCTTTTCCTTTAAAGAGAAAATCCATTACCTGATAAAATTCTGAATAATGTTCATCTATCTGATTTTCATCAATCTCTTCCAATGTAGAATACAATTTATATGGTGTAGCTGACAATAAAAGTACACGTGTATCACCACTATTTAAAAAGCTATTGGAAAGAATTCCAATTTCGCTATCTTTTTCTGATGCTAATAAAAACTTAAAACGCTGAAACTCATCCATAATTACCAAATCTGGTTCCAACATAGATACGCTTACCCTAGCAAACATCACACGGAGTCGATTAATCACATAATTATCTGAATACGTTTGAAGTTCTTTTCCTTTTTTTCTTTCCTTTAGGTGCTGCAATAACAACTCTTTGATTTCTTCGAATCCTTCATAATTCTCAATCTTTTCAATGACATTAGCTAGATATTTCTTTTTTGAATTTCTGTCACATTCTTTTACACGCCATTCATATTCATTCTTAGCCCACTGTTCCCAAGCTTTAGGGCCATCTAAAATCATTAATTGTTCCAAATCGCCTGTCTTGTATCGAAGAAAACCCATACGTTTCAGAATTGCAAACATAAGTGCTCTTTCTTTAACACTTCCACCACCACTTGTCATGCGAAAAGAAGTTTCCGGTGTTAATGGAATCAATTGTATGAATCCATCTTTTATGGTTGTATCATTTTTCTGTTCCATGATACGCAAATGCTGCATTGATAACCTGGTATCTGCAACTTTTTCGATTGCATTTCCGCCAGTTATATCTAACTTTCTAATATTCTGATTCGCAATGTTTTGGTTCGAACATATATATATAACCTTAAACAAATCATTATTTTTTTCCATCCTATGCCTTGCAGTTACTGCAATGGTTCCACGAGCAATTAGTGTTTTTCCCATTCCTACTTCATCTGCAACAAGAACACGCTTCTGTTCATTTCTGAATAAAAAATCAATTCTTTCTACTGTAGCTCTCTGAAAATCCTTCAAGCCATTTAAAGTAGAATATTCAGTTTTCTCTATATCAAATTTATCTGTCATCTTCTACCTCTGCTTAACTTTAATGTCTTGCAAAAAATCTCATATGTATTTCTAAATTCATCTGGAATAATTTCGTTATCAGATATCATTTTCAAAATGTAATCAATTTCTTTTAGGCGTTCGGGTGTGTTTAGTGCTGTTGTAAGCATCTTTTCATATAATGCTGGCATCACATCTGTACCCTGTTTAAAAAATCCTGACTCTTCGAGTTCGTTATCCTCTAACATTGAAATTAGATAGTCGTCTCCAAGTACAAAGGAAATATATTCTATAAAGGAACGTCTATCCTTTACTACGCTATTAACAACTGCACTTTCTCTTTCTTCTGGAAATCCTGTTGTTGGTATCATAACAATCCGGCTTATGCTCGTCTGACCACTTAAAGCTTTAATCTTATAGAACTCTGATAATTGTAATACGTCCATATCTTCAAACTCTATGAAATGTGCAAGTGACTTTTCTTTGTTTGAATTAAACGGTGATATTTGAATATTTTCATCATTTTTTTCTATCTCAACGCTGATTTGAATCTTATATTTTCCAGCCCTTTCTTTTATCAAAGCCCTTTTGGACATTCTACAAAAATCTTTGATTCGACGTTCTAATTTATTTTTCTCATCTGTTTCAACATCTTCCTGTCTTTCAATCACTTTTACCTTTTCAAAAGGATTGGCATTTCCATCCTCCTGACCACAGAAAATATCATTTAGGAACTTCTCACGATTTAGATATTGATTCTTCGTTTCAAGCCTCAACATCATTTCTACATTTTTGTTTATTGCTGAATAAGAAGCATTCATCGAACCTAAGTAAAGAGATACATCCGAATATTTCTTTCTAATGTATATTTTTGCATGAATATCTTGCTGTTGCTTTTTAAAGCTATCGTCAGATACGATTTCTTCACCATCGACTATTTCATCCTTCATTGCAAAAATATCAAAATTATTAACCTGGTTTGATTTAATTTTACTTAGCTCTGATTTTCTCGTAATTAATGTTCTTTTGCATCCTGTTAGTCCTTTGTCTTTCTGATTAAAGAAATCTATAACTCTATCTGTAAGAAATGGTGACATAACCACTAATTCATGAAATGTATAATCTGCACTATTTCTATCATTACAGAATAATATGTCCTTTGTGATATCATAACTGTTTTTTCCAATTCCTAATGGCAATATTTGAAAATCCTCGCCAAATTCCTTACTACTCAGGCTAAAAGATACTGTTTCGATCTCTCTTTTCAACACTGCAAGAGATGCTCGTTTCTTAGTTGCATCAGGAGTCGTTTTGTGTATCTGCGTTTGTAAATAATTCAAGAAATCAATAATTGGAGCTGTCTTTCTTTTCTGTCTGACCTTTGTAGAACTATCCATTGCAAAACTTATGTCCCAGCTTCTATCAAATGTTAAGTTTCTACTCATCACAACAAATCGATACTTCTTTTCTCCTGCATCATTTACATACTTTAATATCCATGTTTTTGGGTGAAATGCTGGATATCTTTTTAGTTTTGCATCCATTGGCAATGCTACCGGAACTACCATCTTTTCTAATAGGATTGATAATGCAGTCGGCTTGGATGGTAACTTTATCTGTCCATCTTCACAAAACAATATAATCCGGCTGGAAACTCTTTGTAAGGCATTCAGCATACTGATTGGATTCTGCATCAATTTACTATCTGTTTCTTCAGTTAATCCAAGTACAATTGCTACAGCAGTCAGTGCTTCCAAATCCAAAGAATATGTAGTTCCAATTGCTTTCTCTAAGCGAAACCCGTCCGGTGGTAATAGCATCTCACTATAATTTGTCCTATCATGGTTATTATCTGGTCTAAACAATAGAATTCACCTCCCCATGATAAATATCATTTATTATTCTCTTAGCATCTGCGAAACGATAATCCAACCATATTCCACCCACCCAGTAGTCCGTAGGATATTCATTTACTCGACTTAATTTTGCGCGATTGACTCCCTTTAACTGTATTTCTCTCTTACGTATCAGATTATCTACCTCTTCAATATTTCCATTTTTAAAATATTCCTGCAAATTAACCAAGAAATTATAGGTTTTAGGATTGTCTATCTGTAAACTGCCAAATACGGAATTCAAATCCACTCCAGAGTTAATCTTTAAATTATCAGATAGCCAAGTCCATTCATCATTTGCTAATTCATTTTTGCCCCCAGATAACATTATGTTATATCTCACTCTCGCCATATAAACAAGATTATTGAAATCACATGCAAGATTCATCATATCAGCGGTTCCAGATTCAACTTGATCCTTTAAAGCAATTGTAAGCGCACCAAATCCATCGTATTCATTTACATCAATTCTATTTTTTAGTATATAAGTTAACAAAGAACTTGGTCTACTCTTCTCAATTCGCTGTCTTAAAAATTCTGCTTCATTCTGTGTCAATTCAATTTGTAAGTCTTCTTTCCAGTCAGCAGTATATGTCGGTATATCCCATAACTGAAATGAAACCATATCACCTGCATCTTTATCATCCTTGTCACTATCTGATGCGTCATCTTCTCTATTTCCAAACTTCAAGAGATTTTTATGTACTTTCATTTTCATTGACACATCAAGGTACTCTTTGATAGACAATGTCTCTTTTCGGAAAATCCCATATGTCCTAATACCATTCCAGTAAATATCCGATGGCTTTCTTGATACCCAGCCTTTCGGTAATACACGTTTTCCTACAATACCATCTGCTTCTGGATTTCGATTCAGCAATGTGATACCACACTGCTTTTCTTCCTGATCGATTCTTCGCAGAATCGTGTTTACATCAGTTCCGTATTTTCCTTCTGCTGCTTCTTTCAGCAAATATGATACAATCAAAAAATACTTAGCTCTTGTCTGTATGGTTGATGTGCCTGGAAAAAAGTAATTAGCAAAGGCATCACGAATAATACCTATACCAAGCTCATCAACTGCACCTTGCTCTTGCAATAAGTTCATTACATCATGTACTTTATCTCTATCTTCTTTTGAAAAATCAATCCATCCAAGTTGCATATTGTCACTCCAATACTGTTATCATGTTGTAATTATCAATAAATAAACGCTTAATTAGAATCTCTCTTTAATTATATTACCTTTTATTTCAAATATTATGTTGTCATACAAATTGGAAGTTATCGAGATCTAATTAGATGAATTCAACTCAGCATTAATAATTTTTTTCTCATCAAGCAAATGATAATATGCTCTCTTATCCATCCCTGAATTATAGTAATTCCAGTATATAGCACCTGTACTGTATGCAATTGTCGCTTCAGCCATATACTCTTTTGCCATATCATAAATTACTTTGGTAATATCCGATATTTCACAACTTTCACCATACATCAGTGCTAAATAATTGTCTACTGCAATTTCATAGAAAACTAATTTTCCATCATGTGTACTACGTAAAGTATAATAGAACTTATTTTGTCCGTTTTCTTGTATCTGACTATCATACATGTCCATTACATCCTTTGATATTTCGCTTATAATATCTAAACTTTGTCCTACATTCAAAGAAAAGATGTTTTCGTTTTTTATTTCTACTAATATCCACAGACGTCCTGACTGCAACGTACAATCGCTCGGTGTATTCTCACTATATGAATCAGTTTTTTTATAATTATCTATTTGCTTAATGATTTCATCCAATTCTATTTCAAGAGATATTTCACATATCTTGCTAAGTACTTCGCTTGCAATTAAATCTAATAAATTCTGTAAAGCTTTATCTCCAGTTAGTTTTTCAATTTCTCTTCTTTTTCTCATCTTCACACTCCTTAAAACTTCAAATTTATCATCATATTCGATTAAGCAATTCATCTGTTTATTTACTGCTTCTCGGACTTATTTTCTCGGCTTTAATTTGTATATCTTGTTATTTTTTATGTACATTATTCAACTCCACTGTCCGCCAAATTTTGCACTATTCCTCTAATATGACTTAACATAAAACGCATATCAAGAAGACTTCCATCTTCTTTTGCGTTCACTAAAAAGGTTGGTATGGCAGTATATTTATTAGATTCATCATAAGCGGTATGTTCAAAAGGTGCTAATGGGAACTTGTAAGATTAAATTAAAAGGTGTAGTTTATTACTGAACATAATACTAACATTCTATTTTTTTGTTTTTTATATACTATCCCTTTTAATGTAATATTTCGGTTAAGGAGTATTTCATATTCTCCATATCGACAACTAAAATAATCAACATAACCCCCCTTACAATTGGCTGGTACTTAGATTTTTAGCATAAACTCTCCTTGATGAATTTGATTAATATCTCAATCAATCAATGAAGTACTCATATAGCCTTTTTCGGTAAAAAAATCACCTTTATATGGATCTCTTTATCTTTCGATATACCACAATATTTTCACCTATCTCATTTGATAAAACATTATCTAAGATATCTCTATATTTTTTTCTTCCTCATTTAAGCTTTTATTCTCTCGTAAGTATTTATTAATAGAAGGATGATTTCTCTGCAATAACGGCTGATGGCTGCTTTGGTGTATTTATCCAAATTCGATGATAGTACTTTATACTTCTCTATGAATTTATTATTGTTTAAATAATCTACTGTTTAAAAATCCCCACAGATTCAAATTTAAATTTCTATGTAAGCATAAAAATCATCACATTTTATATTTTAGTAAATTTCTTATTAATTCTTCGTATTTTTAAGAATATTTTTCAAAGTTAGGATAACCCTTCGATGTATCAAACATCTCATCCTGTAAGTTCTTATATGAACTTATATCTTCTTTTTTTACAGATTCTATCTGCTCCATGCGCTGATATCGATAATTATAATTGTAAACCTCATCATAAATTGAATAAACCGTCTCAGCCTCCTCAACTTTTAAAAACGAACAATTTGCCACCATGTGTTGCCAATTATCAGAATATCTCATATTAACAGAACTTCTATCATGCACCAAATATTTTTCTATACTCCTCAAATCATTATATAAAATAGTAGCTGAAAAACTCTTTTGATTTCTTTCCATTTGTAGATATGTTATAATTGCACCAATTATTGCTGCAATTATACCCATGACTGCACCAATAATAGTAGTTATAATTGGCCCATTTTATCTTCCTCCATAGAATCTAGGTTCACTCATTATTAAATCACCTCGTAATTCTGAAAAACTTAGTTTAAACATGAAACCTCATGAATACAGATAACCAATCCAATAGATTTACAAAATTATTTCTTCACCCAAATCCAACCCTCTTTTTTTGCTTTCTCAACATCATTCGGGATATGTACATCACCGTCTAAAAAATCCTTTGCTGCAAGTAAACAAACGGCACTATCTAAAATATCAGCACTTTGTATCATATTTTGCATATCACACTTAATTTCCATAACTTTTCCCAAACCTTTTAAAATATCTTCTCTCTCATCTTTCTGACCTTTTTCCTTGTATCTACCATTTCGAATTCCATAGCATTGCAGAGTTGCTGCTGGATATACTTCTATTACAGAAATTGCATTTAATTTTTCCGGACTCCATGCCATCTCAATCTTATTTTTTATGGTTAGCTGTAACTCACTGATAATCTTCAATGCAGCATGGGCTGTTCTTGCAATACGATCAGCTCCAACATCAAGTGGCTGTTTTCCCAATGTTATTTTAATAAATCGATCTGTTTCACGACGAAACAATAAATTCGAGTCTACTGATAATGTTTGTCCTGCTAAATGGTGACTAAGAGAATTTCCTAAGTCTTCTGGCCATCCAAGCGGAGCATCAATCGCAAAAACAACTTTATCATCTGTCTGTATCCAATCTGCAATAATTTCAGCAATTGAATTACCATCTGAACCAAATTTTGTCTCAAACAAGGAAATACTACGATTATGATATACTCCCATTGCTAAGCCCACTTTTTTAGCATCTGTTGCACAATCCATGCCAATAACCTTTATAATATCTTTCATATTTATCCCCTAAAACTTCTATATGAGCCTCGTTTATCTGTTTATTTAATTTCCAACCCTTTCCTTTATAAATATAATTGGTATTCAAAACTAAATATTTATTTTCTTTTAAATTATCGAATGTTAATTATGAATTCTTTGCTTCTAGCAACACAAATTCCACGTTTAATAATATAACATTGTACAGAGTGGGAACCAGAATATGCTGTTGCCTCTCGCTTACCAAAAGCTCCATCATCAGAAATTTCAAAATTCCCCCTAAGACAATTTGCATTTTGTGCCTCAAAACCTGTGTTTACAATTTGCCACATAACCTGATAAGGTTTTTTTATACCAGTTAGTACATTAAAATGTAATGAACACCCCTTTTCAAGAAATTCTCCATTATTTTGGTATTCAACTATATCCCCTGAAACTGATTCAACACGTACAGAAATGAATGCAGCTCCTCCTCGTTGAATAGGCCATATTGGATTTTGACGATACGGTGATGTAATGCACTTTTGAACACTTGCTATGTTATAAGTATTTGTTGTACTAGTATCACTTGGAAACTCTGTACCTAATACCTTTTTCCATGTATTATTAGATACTCCCTCTGTATTGAGAAGTTCTGCATGTTCTTCCAATTTGTTAATAAATCCCATGAAATCATCCAAGGAATATCCAAAAAGAAGATCATTATCCTCAACTTTATCTGATGGGTCTGATATAACAGGGTTAACCCCCTTATCAACATAATCCTCTTTATATGCAGAAATGATGTTTTGCATTGTCCCAATAAAAAAGTCTTCAGTACTTAATGATGAATCTCCCAAATTATCAGCAATTAACTTTTCTAGTGTAATACCTTTGGGATATTTGTTCGAAGTTGGACAATTTTCTCTTCGCCACCACTTAAATATTTTCACAAGCGGTTTATATTCTGTATTATTACTTGTATTCACCTCAGTAGACCATGATTTATGACCTTTTGGATCTGAAATAGTCCAATCATGACTATATAAATCTGCAATATAATACAAATTTTCATCATCTTCATCAGTAATTACCGGAACCACATCCACACTAATCCCACTCATTTCCAATCCGACTGAATGGGTTTGAAGAGTTGCATTTTTATAAATATCCTTTTCAACCAAAATATCTTTTAGTTCTTCAAGTACCGTTTTCGAATTTTTACTACTATCATAATTAGTTACTACAATAATATCAACATCACGCTTATTATCTCCACTTACTGGTCGTATAGATGTATGTTTTGCATATGAACCAGATAAAAAAGTATCTTTATGGATATCTGTATACTTTTCGTGGTCTTTTAAATAAAATCTTAAATTATTCTGTATACTACTAATATAATCAATAGTTGTCTTGCTAGGTTCAATATTACTTACAAACTTATTAAAATCTGATTGCTTAGCCAATTTATATATCCCCCCTCTCCAGTTTAAACTGGTCAAGTGAAACATCTGCATAATCTCTAATATCTAGACCTGCAACTGTACCAAGCTTGTATAGTTCATCAAGTATTAAGTAAAAGAATGAAATAATAGTTTCTTCTTCTTTAGATACTACCAACTCTTCTAACTCTGCATGTTCATCACGATGAACGTGAAATGTAAATCTATTAATTGCACAACCAAAATCAATGTTTTTATAGTCTCGCAAGTGTTCTTTAATAGTCTTTTCTTCAACTGAATTAACAGCCAATATACCACCTAGAATAGGCGTCAGTTCCCTGGGTTGACGAAGAGAACCACCTACAAGTATTTTCCTATTCGTACGATATAGAGATGTAACAGACTTAATTTTTATATCTGTGTATTCAAGTGTCCCTTTATCAATTTTAGGTTTTGAATCAAAAACAGCATAAACACTTTCGGCTGTTATAAATTTTTCGCCTGCTTCTGTTCCAAATACAAGAGGCGCGTATAATGCATCATAAATAATTATATCTATCTGATCACTTATACTACCCTTAGAATCAAATACAAAGCCCTTATCTATCGCATATTTATTTGGTAAGAAACTTCTAAAAAAATCAATCCATGCACTTTCACAATGATCTCCCTTTGTGACAGGGTGGCTAAGCAGAATATTTAAATTACTGCAAAGAATAGCCTGTTTTGTTTTCATTAAAGATTTTATATCCATCAAATCACCTTCCTTCCACAGAACCAACTTTCCTTTATTGCTATGGTGTGCTAGTCCAATCCAATATCCTACAAAATATCGCTTCAATATCTATAACTACACTGATTCTACTACAATTTTACAACATTCATATTATACTACTTTAAACTGATTATTACTACCATGTTTTCCCATTCCTGTAAATTTAAATTACTATCTTATCAATATTTTTAAAAAAAATTTGGGTAAAACATAGTAATTTTAAATAAAATTACAGGATAATTCATCCTAAACATATACTATTCGATATAAAATTTTCTAAAACACATGATTTAGAGTTATTATCAATTATATATAAATAACAGTTGATACTACCTTTACTAAAATGATTAAAGATAACAACTGCAAATAACAGTCTAATAACAAGACTGAATCACTCCTATGCAAAAATGAACTCCAGTTGTTTACCTATAGAATTTGAAGGAGACATTTTCATTAGTTATTAAGGTATTATTATAAGATATTCATTGATTGTCTATTGAAAGGTTATAGAACATTTATTGATTTTATATTGACTATATTTTCTATTAATCCATTTACTTTTGTTTTTTTCATTTAAATTAGTCTCACTCTTATATGTAGGCATGTTTTTTTATTATCAATAATTAACTATGTGCTAAATACAAAAAAATATGCAGCACTTTCAGGTTGATTTTCACTATTGCAAAGCTGCATGTGTATTTTATTAAATTTCTATTTTATAACTTCTGTCATTAATATCACATATCAGTCAATTAATTTGTGTTTCACTTCATCTGAACTAATTGCCCTAAAATGTTTTTCAGTACATTAAATTTTAGCTATTTCTATATCCCATTGTTAACATTAATTCCTTTGTTTCGGCAGCAAAATAATCTTGCTTTACACTACCTTTATTAATAGTAATTGTCCAGTCAGGTTGTATTTCCCAACCGGCTGTTAATATAAAATCCTTTTGGTAATTTTACATAAACAGTAGTAACATTGTTTATATCTAGTTTTTTTGCTCATTTGTAATTTCATGCTTTAATAATAGAGTTTTTGGAATTGTCCTTGAATTGATTAAATTACTGATACCTTAAATACCTCAAATACCTTAAGCATTTTAACTACTACTCTTTAAAATCATATGTTAATAACTGTCTGTAGACATAAAAAAGGTTGGTCTATTATTCAACCAACCTTAATGTACTACCATCTAATATTTTTATGTGATTTTTGAAATTTACTCTTCCATTATCAACGCAACTAATTTTCTCATTTTTATATTTTTTTCTTGCAATTCATGTATGCTCATATCTGAATTTTCTATAATAAATAGTTGCAATATATCACTAAGAAGCTGAAACTCTTTTCTTACGTATCCCTCTTTCTTTATATTATCGTATTCTGCATTTTTACATATTTCTTTTTGACATATATCTAAATATTTATTTCTCCATTTTGCTATTGTCATAGCACTTACACCGTATTTTTTGTATAAATTTGTTGCAGACTCACCATTTAAATTTTCTCTAACAACTGCAAGTTTAAATTCTAAATCAAAATTTGATGCTGCCATAATAATTACCACCTTTCATTTTCACATTCATTTTACATTATTAATTTAGGTCTATATAAAATATCTTTACTTCTTTATAATATTGAAATGAAATGTGCGTTTTTTGTAATACTCCATTATTATATGCTATCTTTTTCGTCAATAAATAAAAAAATGGTTCTATATAATCTCTTGCTAAACTTTGTCTATAAAGTTACAATAATTTATAGACTTGTACAAAGGAGAATCAATTAATGACGACTGATAATAAATACGGTATAGATTTAGATTTAATAAAAAAATTACCAATAGGATACACTTTTAAAAACTATAGACATCTTTGTGAAACATTAAAGGTTGAATCAAGAACGGGTGGCGCTAAGGTAAACTTTCTTGAAGAATTAAGTCGATATGTAAAATTTGAAGATCGAAAAGCTAATAGTCATGCATTTATTATAAAAGAAATATACGATAACCCTTTATCGAATAATAAGATAGACAGAAGAATCTACGGAAAATTATCAAAATATGATTTTACTAATATTCTATATTATTTCTTTCCATTTTATGAAAATTGTATTGATAATCCTAAAGGTTACAGTACAATAGAATTAGCAGAAATATTAGGTTTTTTAAACTATAGTTGTCTTTTTAATACTAATTCATCTTTGATCCAGTCTGAAACTGGCACATCAATTCCAGAAATTGTATACTTCAGAACTCAAATAAAAAGTAAAATTTATAATCTAATTCCAAGAAGATTACACAATCTTAATAATCAGAGAATAATAAATTTACAAGAAAAAATTCAATTTATTTGTACAGATACAAATGGTGAAAATGAGTATACTGAATATCCAGATAATTTAGCATATGAAAATTTTAAAAATATTCTAAAAGAAATACTAGATGAATACTGTAGCCTTTACGATAACTGCAAGTCTATTAATGATATATATAAAATGAACTTAGATAGTATTTTTTATAGTCATGTTTATAAGAGATTCAATTTACAATTTAATACTAATCTAGTTCGTCATAAAAAATTATTTTATATAAGTTTCATTATTACTTCAGATAATATCATTAATAAATTGCTCCTAAAAAACTTCCCAAATATTAATAGTTTTTCTAAAATAGATGAAATTACTTCCCAATCTATTGTTGCTAATTATGATATAGATGAAATTGCCTCATACGATGATTTAGAATCAGATAAAGAAGCAAACAATGAATTAACTATTGATCAAATTGAATATAGTAATGATCAAATTGATGATGATTTTCTTGAACAAATAATTAATTCTTATATTAATTCAGATTCATTTTTTGATGCAATATCACAAGAAAACGAAAAGAAAGATGCTATAAATGATCATTTCAATTTTATAAGAAGGAAAAATAATAATGCTTTTATAGAATCATACCTTATTAATTCTTCAGCAAGTAAGGAATCATATAATAATTTCTTAAATCGAAATGATGGAACTAACTTAACTTATGATGATTTTCTTAATAATCAAGATAAGCTTGCACATTATTTACTTACCATAAATGATATTGATATTTATGACATCTATACCCAAAACAGAATATCATAAACATGTCAAATAGTAAAATACATAATAGTAAAGTTGTCAATTATGATGGTTATATTAAAAATTTATAATATAGTCATTAAAATTGACAACTTTATTTATATATATATATATATCATTTATTGACAAGTTTATAAATTTTGGTGTCTTCCTACAGACATTAATTTATTACTTACCATTTCTTTTGTACATATTAAGCAGTTTGTAAAATGTACTTCTTTTCAAATTAAGTTGCTCTATTGCTTTTTTAGCTGAAATTTCTCTTATTTCATATTTTTTATATATTTCTTCCCAATTATCAGGATATAAGGCTCGAGGTCTTCCTAAATATTTTCCTTTCTTTTTAGCTGCATCAATTCCTTCTCTCTGACGCTGCTTTATCATAGTCCTTTCCTGCTCTGCTATTGAAGACAAAACTTCAATTAATATATTATTAATCATATCAAGTATCCATTCTTGACCGCACGATATTTCAACCATAGTTGAAGGCACATCAATAATCATCAATCGAATTTGATTAGATTTAAGCCATTCCAATTCTTCCTTGATATCTTTCTTTGTTCTGGACAACCGATCCAAGGATTTTATAACTAATGTGTCTCCTTGCCGTAAAATGGTTGATCGCAAAGCTTGATATCCTTCTCGTTCAAGATTTGCTCCACTTTTCTTATCAATAATGATATCTCGTTCATCTGCTCCCATATTTCTAAAGGCTTCCAATTGTCTGTCTAGATTCTGTCCAACTGAAGAAACACGAGCATAATACCATTTCCTATTGTTCATATCATTCCCCCTTACATTTAAATGACCATAAAGCTTAATGTTTTTATAGACCATCTATAAACAATTACGCTTATACTTTATGTACTCATTTCCCTATTTATTTTTAAGTTCTATAAAGGTATACCTTTACGAATACCTTTCAAAATTCAATAAAGCTTGCATTATAACCCCACCATAATGACCTGTTGCAAGCAATTTTAATAACATTGCTTCATCGTATTCTATCTCCTTCTCATTCAAATATAGTCTAGTTCTTGCTTCATTTTGAATTTCTGTTAATTGTACTATAGCCCGAAATACTACTTGCTTTCCATTAAAGAAAAAGGATATGACTTTCACTATCCTTCCTTCTTCACTCGCAATAAATCCCTGCTGCATTAATTGCTCCTTCAAATTTAACATACTCGTCAACCTTTCTGAATATATTATATGCTGCTTTTTAATAATAAAAAAACTTACCAGCCAAATGTCTGATAAGCTTTTCATTAACACGCTATTCTTCTGTATCCTCAACCACCAATAAGGTGCCCTTATATATTTCTTTACTCTCGCCATTTTTTACAACAATTGTTGTGGTTCCAGTTTTTTTAACATCTAAATTAACATGAATAACTCCGGAATATGCGCTTATGTCTTCTACAGCGCAAATACTCTTATCTGCAATTTCAACTGTACAAGCTTTTCCATTGGCATTTCCTGGTAATAAATCAAAATCAATACTAGTATTTACAAAAACCCCTTCTCTTGGCATTTCTATTTGAATTATTTCTGTTCCCTCACTATATTTAGCTTCTGTCGCTTCAACTGATGTTACTGTTATCTTTCTAGTTCCAATAATGGTTTCTCCTTCATAATATGTTAGAGTTGCTGTCCCTTTACCCACAAATTCAAACTCATAAACTGTAGTACCAGTTGTCTCATTACTATTACTGTTGTCGATTTTTATAACATTCTCATCTGATGAAACAAGTTTACAACCTTTGCTTCCATCGGGATACTTTATATATGCAGCAAAATATCCGTCGTATAATATATCAAAGGATTTATCTACTAGCTCTCCTGCATCAAGATACACATCTACCACTTTTATATTAACTTTTCCAACTGTCTTTGTTTTTCCTTTGTAGCTTTGAACAACAGTTAATGTTGTGCACCCGGCTCCTGCTGATTGAAGCGATAAGGAATATTTATTACCTTTATTCGCTTTACCTGTTATTTTAGCTACGTCCGTATTAGAACTTGTCACTGTATACTCAGCACTAGTATTGATGCAATCAAAGTATGAATCTAGATATAATTCTACCGTCCTATTTTCTGATAATGTAGTGAACCACTCATCTTTAACATTATTATTAACCTTTGCACTTTCGATTACTGTAACCTTGCAAGTTCCGATTTTAGTTGATTTTTTCTTGTATATTTGTGTTACAGTAATACTTGCTGTTCCAGCTTTTATACCAGTTAAGTCACCATTCTTTTTTCCTACTTTTACAATCTTTGTATTCGATGAAACGAAGGTGTATGTAGCATCTATCTTATTATCCAGTGAAATAGTTGTTGGTTCCCAGATCCCCTTGCCAACTCCTATCGTCAACTTTTTATCCTCTATTGTCGTTTTTGTTGCTGCATTTACACTTACTCCCGTACTTATACTTGAAATCAGAAATGTAAGTATTAAAATACCACATAAAAATTTTTTCATTTAATTCCTCCATCATTCGTTTGGTAATTTATTATTGTTACATACTAACAACTATAAATTAGAATCTAAAATTTATTACTACGATTTTCAACCCAGAAACGTGTATAGTCAAAATGCCATTCGTAATCAACGTCATACTCTGTACCATGCGTTTTTTCCATTTCTTCATCTGAAATCAAGAAATACTTGTTCTTCATGGTATCTCCACCATCATCCCAAGTTGCATCTAATTGATACCAGACACCATCAACCTTAACTGCGTTCCATGCATGATTTAATTCCTCTGATGTCGAAATTATTCTAGTACATTCTACATTGCATAACTCCAAAAGCAGGCACATCATATCAGCATAACCAGAGCATACTATTTGCTTATCCTCAAAAAAACCTGTTACAGAAAAGCTAGGAAAAAATTCTGACCCAATTGGGACATCATAAGCTTTCTCGTCTTTCCATGCTTCATAAGCAGGGTAGTCGTAAGAAGCTTCTTTTATTAACCACATATGCGCCTTTTTTACTTTATCATACTCAGTATCTGTTGGCTCTATTTGACTATAAAATTCTTTTAATACATCCACCCAGCCCTGAAGTTCATAATCGAGTAGATTATAAGTATTTTCATCCGTTACAGCTTTGGTAATAATCTTTTTATATGGAGTCCCTGAAAAAGAGTTAACGCATAATGTTCTTTCTTCTAAAGCTTTTTCTACAGTAAGTTGTAAATTGCTACAATCATTGAATGTATATGCCTCTAACTTAACTATATTAGATGGAATATTTATCTTTTTTAATGAGGCACATCCGTTAAATAGCCAATTCGGAAGTGTTTTTATCTTCGAAGAGAAAGTAACGCCAGTAACCTTTGTATTCCCATCAAACGCCCCAATCCAAATATCTTCTGTTGTATCAAGCATTTTAACATCACCCGAAACAGAAGGTGCAGTTACAAAAGTCTTACCTTCTTCACTATATAAGCAGTCATTTATTATCTTGAAGCAAGGATTGTTTTTTTCTGATAATTTCAAATTATTGCATCCCTTAAAACTTGTCCCTCGAATACAATAAACACTATCTGGAATCGTTAATTTCTTTAACTTTTTACAATTTGTAAAAGCATCCCATCCTATATCCTCGAGCCCCTCCGATAAAGATATCTTTGTTATATTAGTACAATTTGCAAAAGCTTCATCTTCTATGTATTGGGTTTTTCCTTTGAATACAATCGTTTCTAAATTATTACAGTTTTTGAAAGCTTCCGTTCTGATTACCCATACATTTTTTGGAATAATTAATTCTTTTATACCAGTATTATAAAATGACCATGTCCCAATCGACTTAAGAGTTATGGGTAAATCTATTTCTTTGAGATTTCTACATCCATAAAAAGACCCACTTGTAATCGCAGTGACAGAATCTGGTAATTTAATGTAGTTTACCTTTTTTCCCCAAGAATTAACTAAAGATTTATCCTCTTCGTAATAAAGATCTTTTGTAGCAGTTATAGCTTTTATATCATACGTCTTTTTTTTGTAAGTAACTTTGTTTGGAATTATTATCGTTTTACTATTACCTTTATAACCTGCAGCTGCAACTATTCCATTTTTTCCAGGAGTTGGTTTATCTATTATGTAATATACTACTTTGTTATAAACAAATTCACCTAATATATCTTTAGGTTTCCCATCAATCCGAATTTCTCCGATTGCTTTAGCCTGTGTTTCTACAGGCTCTATATATATTACACTTGTTAAAATCAAAGTGATTGTAAACATAATCATTGCTATTCTCTTTTTCATTTGTTTCTCCCTCAAACGTATTTTTAATGTTTATTTTTTTCTATAGTTAATTGATATCATAAATTTAATAAAAAACCCCCTTTTTATCCACAATAATTATGCATAATTATTCTCTCCTCCCTATCGTAAAATAGACTGGTTATATTTTAGCCTTATTAATATAAATAGTTACCATAATTATACACAGCTAAAATAACATGGTCAATAAATAGAATTAATTATTGTTGTAAGTATTGATAGCTCGATCTATTATTGTATTCATGTCTTTTATTAATTCTCTTGTATTATCATCTTTTATAGAAATCCAAAATTTATTTAAAAAAGCTTTATTTTGTTTGTATTGGATGTAAAATCTACGATTTATCAAATCAGATTTTTTTTCAACCTCTATTTTAATTAAATTGTTTATGTACGAAATATCATTATTTTGAAATATATTCTCCATCTCATGATGTCGTAAAAAGATTTGATACGGGCATTGAAAGAATGGACTTAAAAGAATTAGCGCAGTTTTAATATCATTTGTATCAATATAAGTTTCATATTTATTTACCAGCAATTGTAATGAAAGTTTGTCATAGTTATAAATAACAATAAAATCATATTGTATAAAATCAGTACTTAATGAATTACTCTTACTAAATCCAAGATCTTGGAGTTTACTACTGATATAATCTTGGGAATATAGCATTTCACCCCTCCTTCTATTCAAAAGGGAATTCAGCTTCTGTATCTTCATTTAGGATTATGTTATTACATGAAGTTATATCATCTGTCAGATGCCAGAGCTGTTCCTTATCTATTTTATCATTTGTCAGGACATTAATTGTAACTGTATTGTCAGTATTGATTAAAATTTCAATATCATTAATACTTTTGTTAATATTTAATTTTAGATTCATCTGAATCACTCCTATTCTACTAAAAAAGTTGGTACTTTTATATTTAGATTTCTTGGAATTTTGTATATTAAAACTTTGTTATTTCCCTCAAAAATCTTATTTTTTAAAAGCCTTTTTTTATCTGCCATATAAAAATACAAATCTCCATTTTGTGACCCAACGAATATGTAACTAACTTTGTAGAATTTCAAAATAATTTTTCCTAAAGTATTTATAGCACCACATATCTTATACTGCTCATAAATCAGTCTAATTAAATATTTTCTTATTTTATTTATAAAATCCCCTTCTTCATTAAATTTATAATACTTACTGTTTCTAATTATTTGCTCTCATTTTGATTAAATTAGTGATTTACCAATCTAATTTCTTTCTGAATTCGTTGAGACCATTGGTAATTATCGAAAAGTCCACTAATGTTTTTACGTATTTCATTACAATTTGTTTACCTTCGACTGGACCATAATATCTTGAATCATATGATTCAACACGATTATCCCCTACCATAAAAAATTCACTTTCATCAAGTTCATATATCTCATCCCATTGCAATTTCTGAAAGCTTTTATTTGGTAAATAATCTTCACTTAAAACTTTGCCATCGATATATATCACATTATCCAGTACCTTAACAGATTCACCTGGTAAACCAACAATTCTTTTCATAATATACTCTGCCTTGGACTGCTTTAAATCTAGTGTAGATTCTTCACCTTCCTTCTTTTCTACTGTTACTAACTCCCATTCAGAATGTGAAAAAACTACAATATCTCCTCTCTTCAATTTTTCACAGTTAATTGGCTCTAATAGTACGATAGAGTTATCTTGAACATTTGGCATCATACTTGTTCCATCTGTCCTCATTAATATCTTTTTTGCAAATAAAAACGTATAAATAATTAAAAAAACTACAAGTATGCTAATAACGAGAATATAAATTACTTTTTTTGTGTTTCTCAAATAAGATCATCTCCTTTTATATTATTTATTGTGCATTCTGGAGGATACTTAATAAAATTTTTCTTATAGAAATATTTTAATGCTATTTTATCTTTAAAACGACTGGAAGGTAGTTTGCAAATTAGCAAACTACCTTCCAAAAAAGTATTCAATTTAATATTTACTTTATTATAACTCATTCTCTGGAATGCGTCCAGAAAAATATACCATATTTCAAAAACTACAATTATTCAGCATATTTAGTTAGAAATTACATTACAAGCCGAATAACTTTCGTATCTCATCTTCACATAGTTCAGCATCATTATTCTGGTACTTTTCAAGTGTATAATCTCCACTTCCTCCATTGTCAATTTGATCCAAAAATTGAATAGTGCCAACTACACCGAGTTCATCCTTCAAAATTTTCAAATCTTCCTTGGTTAAATTTTTATTGTCATGATTAATAATGATTGCATATATTATCACCTCAACTTCAATTTAAATGCCTAACTATTTTTTATGTAGCTTTGTTTTCTGAACAAATTCTATTGATGAACTTGTAAGAATAATCATCCCTAGTATCAATTTGTTAATGGAAAATACTACTCAATAGTTAAATCAGAGCTAATAATATACATATGAAGTGTTTCAGTACTATTATTAAATAGACGGCTTAAAAAATAGTCATTTCTTTTTATAATATTAGTATTTATTCTTGGTATTGGCAACTTAGCCCTATAACCATCAACACTTACTAATGAAAACTGTTTAATAACGATATCACCATTATAAATATTATAGTCACATAAGTATGCACGTTCATCTGTATGCTGTGTTGCCCAATTTTCACGAAAAACTTCTTGTTCATCATAATCATCCCATATTATTTTAATTTGGGGATTACTTATTAACACACATTTACATTGACTTTCATTAAACTCCCAATCCGTGATATTACTTTTATATATTGTATCCAACAAAAAATAATTGTTATCTTTCATTTTCGTACTGTTATAGGATAAATAAGATATAGGCTTTAATAACATTTCAATATAACGTAATAAAAACTCTATACATTTCCTTGCTTCATTTACCCTTCCAATAACTGAATATGCTCGGATTAAATTATAAAAACCATATTCCCCTGCATGATCCATAGAATACTCTAAGAATTTATCTTTTGTTCTTTCATCTAAGATTAATGCAGCAACCGGTAAATAGATATAATCAATTACTGGGGCATATCCATAACTACTTGGATAACATTTATTGAAACATTCATATAAAATATTTAAATCATTATCCTTTTGGTAATTTCCATTAATTACTTTAATCCAAAAATCCAAAGTATTATATGCTATTTTCTCATCAGAAAAAGTATAATATTTTATTAATTCTTCCTTTGTGATATCAGAACTGTCAAAATAGCAGCTCTCATTGTTCTTTTTAGTTTCATATAAAGCTATTTCATCTTCATTATATAAAGCTCTTGGTATATCATCTTTGCCTATACATTCTTTCATAACCCATTTGAAGCAACCAAAAGGACTATCATTCTGCGTTGTCTTTTTCAATATGCATAAGGATTTATATAAAATATCTAACAAATCTCTTATTTCATTATAAGAAAAGATATAATTTTGATGGGCAAAATATAAACAACCAGGTAAAATCATGCTCATTAAGTGGTCTCCTTTATATGGAGGTCTCAGTATTTCATTATTAAGTCCATCAATCAAGATAGAATAGCTTTTTTCTTTATTGAAATTCCAATACATATTGGCAAACTGAAAAAATGATTCACTAGAATTTTCAAATGTTGATTCTTCTGATATACAGTCTGTAAATAATTTATCAATAATTTGAACATTAGTAATCAAATAAAACAATTTAGGATTATATTTTAAAACATTGTAATAAACGCTGGGTAAATAAATAACACTTTCATATTTCATTAAATCTCTTAGAAATATTTTCAGCTTAATTACATCAAACGTTATATAGCTAATTAAAGTACCTAACATATTTGAATATGTATATCTCAACCAGTTATTCCATACAAAATTATAAGGTTTAATGTCTTCGATCCACAATTCAAATACATTATCTAGATTATCTGAATTTTCTATTAAATGTGTAAATAAATCAACTCCTAATTTGAATTCCCATAATGCATAATTTACTTCATCTTTTAAAAGATAACATAACATAATATGTAATTCTATATTTTGGTGCCATGTTGGATAATTTCTACCATTAACTTTATCCAAAGAAATTTTTAATTGATCATGAGCTTTACTACTTTTGCTTATGAAATTATATACAGCTAATGAATTAGTATAGTACTTTTCTTCTTTTTCAAATCTGCTAATAAACTGTTTACGAAAATCAACATATTTTTGCTTATCTGATATCAAACAAATAATATGACTATACTTTAATAATTGATAAGACAATAGTTCAACATGTTCTTTACTCATATCGACTAATAAATTAGTAATAAAATTTATATCTTCCACCAAACAGTAAGCATAAAAAGAATTCAACATTTCATTTGAACTACCTACATAATCCATATGTCTTATTTCCAGATGCGAAAATTTTGAATCAATTAAGTCTTGATTGTATATTGTCTTAATAGATACACTTCGTATTCTATTAACTATATATAAATAATTATAATAGTTACGATGGTTTACAAGCTTGTCTTTGGAGATATTATATTTTTCAAATATAAATTCACTGATATCGTCATTACATAATCTATGATGTAGTTCAATAAGTTCAAGACAATTATTTCTATTAATGCAATCTCCGATAGACAATTCATCATTACTTAAGACTTCCTTAATTGTAAATGTATCATAACTTGCAATTAAACGAATCAATGTTGAAGAATCTGAATAAAATGGTTCTTTAGATCCATATGTAAAATCAATACCTATTAAATCATCTTTATAATTATTCCAATAACTATAGCCTAAGTATTGTTCAAATAACCTTAAAGCTAAAGCTTTTAAAATATCTTTTTCTTTTTGAGCTTTTCTCAAACTAGTTTTCATAAAAACATTAATGACAAAATCCTTATTGGATAATAAATGTAATTCTCTTAATAATTCTGGATGTTCTAAAAATGATTCATCTAATCTTTTATATAAAAAATATTCATGAAATCTTCTGTGTTTATATGAAATGACATTTGAAAAATCATTTGCAGATTCTTCGAAAAACAAATCCATTAAAGCATGTACAACTATGTTAATCTCTTGTACATTTGAGGTTGCAACTATTTTTTTCACAATCTCTTGAATCGTTGCTAATTCAATTCCTAATAGTAAATCTTTTTGCATACGATAAGATACTTCTTTACAAATTTCTTTTATTGAATTACTTTTAGGCTCAAGCAATGGTAGTTCTATCATTTTTGAATAGTTATTTATCCAATAATTAACATAATACTCTATAATCTCAATCTTAGTAATATGACTATCTATATTTTCAATAATATTCCATAATAAGTCTACAGAAAAAATATCTGTTATATCTTTAAGGATTTCAGCATTATAGTATTTCATGTTTTCTAATTTATCTTTTTTGCTCTTTAAACCTCTTAACGAAAAAATACTCTCAATATCTGCATATGTCAATGAATTAATTCTGTAATTTTTACATTCTAAATGTTGATTTAAATATAATAGATTATTTGTGTCAGTTCTAGATGATATAACAATTGCTTTTGTTGTTTGCATCCTTTTCAAATTATTTATAGCATTGACTATATTGCCAATAAAATGATATGAAACTTCATCTAATCCATCAAAAAAATAAATATAAACACAATCTTTTTCAGTATTATTAATGTTATAATCACTAAGTCTTTTTCTAAGTAATGACTCTAAATCACCATTTATACATTCTCTCAACTTAACTAAAACAGGAAGATACGCCTCACCAAGCCCTACACCTGCTTTTTCGAGAAAATCGTCTGATAAATCAGAATACATTTTTTTTATTAACATTGTTTTTCCGGTACCAGCTGGGCCCAATAAAAGATTCACTTTATAATCAGTTATTTTATGGCACAATTCGGTTATATTAATATCATCTAATTTTAAATCAAAAAAATCACTAGAATTCAAAAATGTCTTTTCAGTTATGGATATACCTTCTTTTATCCAATCCTCTTCTCTTTCTTCTGAAAAATACATTCTCCTTATATCATCATTTTTTGGTTTTTTAATTAATTCTAGAATATTATCCTTCTGAATCCAGATGAGTTTTACTTTATTACGACTTATTCTATCAAGTTCTATTCTCGCTGATTTCTTTTTTTTATTATTTATTTCTTCTTCTTTACAAATTGGTTTTAATTGAGAATTTGCATAAATATAAATATAATCAAGGTTTTTATAATAATCAATTGCTGTTTTAATTGATTTATAAATTTCGTTATATTGTGTTGAACTATTCTCTGTTGTAAAATACTTACACTGTACTCCTATCCATTTTTCTTGTCCATCAATATTTACGGAAACGGGTTCAAATTCAAGTCCTGCTTGATTATAATTATACTGAAAATCATAACCACTCTTTTTTGTAGATCTTAAAAATAATGTTCTACACATATCTTCAAATGAACCCGTTTTGTTTTTATTTTTATAATTAAATTGATCCCAGGTTATTATCTTCATTTTTATCCACCTCATAATGTCATAGTTGAACGCATCATATTCGCTTTATGGGGATACAATTATTTTTCCTTTGGGAAATATTAAATCGTGTATACTACAAAGGCAAGAAATTCTTGTTTTCCCTGGGTTATTTTGACACCAATTGCAATTAGAACAGTACATTTTAGCTTGCTTACTTGTTGTATAAATTCCGACATTAGCATACTCTGAATCTATTTGATATGCAGGATTTTTTGTACACTCTCCATTTGGTATCATATACACTTTAGGTTGATAGGAATAAAAATTATAATAATGAACAGTACTACCAGACCCCTGTGTGCCATGGTGTGGTATCTTTATGTAACAATATTTTGTATGCATGTTACATAAAGTATTACCATCATAATTCATAGCTATTATATTCATATATTTTGCTTCAATATCTCCTGTAAATAATAAATTTTTGTTTGCATCATTTTCTATGTTATGAAAAACTATACTTATTTTGTTTTTAAAACTGTTTAAGTAAGTTAATATATCACTTTCCGTTTCGTCATCACTATTTTCAGAAGCCATTTCCCTAATCATTTCATTATTAAATAGCATATTTAATCTTTCCTCAATGCCTGCTAATCTTCTAATATATCGTTCTAACCCTTGAACTGTTCTGTTTTGAAGATTTTCTCTTACCCTCTCTAACATTAATTCACTTAAATCTTTTGCTATTTCAATGAGACTATTATAAAAACTATAGCCTGCTAATCTTAAATCATTGATTAATGAATTAGCAGCTATACCAAGTTCGTTCGAATCGGGCCATAAAGCAATATAAAGCTCATCTTCAACTTTTGTCCCCCTATGTGTAAAAACTATATTGCACACATTTCCACATAAAAATTTTACAAATTCTAATAATGTACATTTCCTCTTATCTAATTTGCACCCTCTTAACAAATCCTCTAATAGATGCAAAGCTACAATCTTAGTTGATTCAGGAATACCCCATACATCTGGTATATAAACATTTTTGAATACATTCACATATCCAGGATTTGTTATGCTTTCATTCATCATATATAGTAACCCCGAATAATGATCTTCATGATAATGTGTTATTAACAAATTTGGTTTCTTAGTATAGCTTATAATTTCTTTAGCTATATCTTTATGAATATCATCTCTTTTTAGACCATTTCCTAACTTACTACTCTTATGAATTCCAAAATCAATTATGAGATTAGATGTGTCATTTTCAATTTGAAAACAATCCCCAAACCAAGTATTAAACATATATATTTTCATAAACCACCTCAACTGCTATGAAACATCTGTTATTATTCTCAGTAAATTGTAACTCGTATTTTCTGGGAATATTTCAAACATTTAAGCTGCTTTTCATAATTTTGTTTTTCTACATTTTACCACAATTTACATTTTTTGTCCCAATAAATATACTTTTATTTACTCTCATATTGTAAATTCATTTCTAATCTTTTATCTCATAACCATTTAAAACAACGAATTAAATTTGTGAATAAAATAATTTTTTAATTTATACTAATTTATTACATAGAACTTTTTTCAATGGATTTATTTATGATTTTTTGATAACATAATAAAATAACAAAAGTGAAAAGGGGTGTCCTATTGTTTGAATCAAACAATACAACACTACCAATGAAAAATGAGCTGTTATACGCGCTAGAACATGGTATAATTGATCTAGATAACGTATCTGCAAAAATACAAGCAATGAAAAAAGCAGAAATATTAAAACAACATACTTACAAAATCGCACAAGGTAAAGATCTACGCTGGAGGACATATATTACCGATACTAATAAACCAAACAAACGCAGGCTTTTAGTCAAGAAGAATAAAGCTGAACTAGAAAATTACATAGTTATGCATTATGAGAAAAAGAAAGAGCCTGTCATCACGTTTAATGTAACTTTCAACATGTATCTTGAATATAAACGCAATGGTAACTATGAAGAAAACACGTTTGCAAAATATTATAGTGATTACAACCGTTTTTTTAAAGATACAAATTTCGGAAATACAAGAATAGAGTTTCTAACGAACAATGACATTGAACATTTTCTTTTTAACGCTGTTACAACGTTCAAGTTAGCAAGCCAAGCTTTTTGTAATTTACGAGGCTATATTAAAAATACGTTTAATTTTGCATATACTCGCTATATGATAACAGAAAATGTATTTTTAAGAGCTAATACAGAAATAGCAAAGAGTAAAACATACAAAAAATATGTTGAAGATTCGGAAAAAATTGTCTTTGAAGAGGACTTACAAAAATTGATTCGTTGTCTTTACGAGGATATCAAAAAGCAGCCAAATTATATGCCAAATTATTGTATACTACTTTGCTGCTGGTATGGGCTCCGCCTATCGGAATGCCCAGCCATACAATGGGAATCGGTAACTAAAGACAAACTTATAATTTGTAAAAGCGAACGAAGAAAAAGATTTTACAGCTCAGGTGGTGCCATATCATATGTCACAGAAATCGGACCTACAAAAATCATCAAACTCGTTCACTTGATCTAATTAAGCAAGCAGATGAGCTCTTTAAGTGTATTAAATTAATTCAAGAACAAAATAATATTCATTCTGAATTTGTATTTTGCGCATTGGACGGACGTGTTACTGCTGCTGCTTTACAAAGTGCATGTAATCGTAAGTTCGAGCAAGCTGGATTATCTAGAAAAAGCATTCAACATTTGCGTAGAACATTCTGTAGCTCATTAAGACAGAAAGGCTTAAGCCCAGCAGGCGTATCTGTCCTTGCAGGACACAAAATTCGTACAGACGATAATAATTATACATATAATGTCCAAGCCCCTGTACAGCTTAAATACGCAGTTCAAAACAGGTGTAATCAATTATAAAAAGTGTAGTCATGTGTAGTCAAAATTTCTAACAACCAAAAATAAGGGAAGTACCGTAAAATCAGTACTTCCCAGACTTTTTCCATATGGAGTTGGCGGGAATCGAACCCGCGTCCGAAAACCTATTCAGAAGAGTATCTCCTATCACAGTTAGTTATTTAACATTCCCTCTGCCAAGCGACAACTAACAGTCTATTGGTTTTAGTAGCTTCATAAGTTCTCTTACCTACTCAAAGCTTTGTAGATAAGGTGCCCTACTAATTTGATGCCAAGTTTTAAGTCGTAGGAATCTTAAAGTTGACAGCTGCCACTAGGCAGCGTAAGCTAAATTATCTTCAGCGTTTAATTTTTTTCCATGTTTTAACGTGGTCACAGTCCACGGATAGCTGCTCTGCCTTCAAAATCCCCGTCGAAACCTTTACAGCCCCTTGCTGTTGGTTTATCGCACGGCAATATTACCTGCGTTACAAGTGAATTATATTACGAACTCACCTTGTTCATTACTTTCTTATCATAACATAGATTCCTTGATTCGTCAATTCCAGTTCTTAGGCTGTTATTTATAAATTTTTTACTTTAAAGTCCTTTTCAGCTTCTCTTCTTTGATCCTTCTTGGCAATATCTTGTCGTTTATCATATAATTTCTTACCACGCGCAAGACCAATTTCAACTTTTACTAGACTTCCTTTTAAATATACATTTAAAGGTACAACTGTATATCCTTTTTGCACCATCTGTCCAGCCAATTTGTTAATTTCATATTTATGAAGTAATAATTTTTTAATTCTTAATGGATCTTTATTAAATATGTTTCCCTTTTCATACGGGCTTACATGCATATTATAAATATAAACCTCGCCATGCTCAATTCGAATAAATGATTCTTTTATGCTGCATTTTCCCATTCGTAATGATTTTACTTCTGTTCCATGAAGAGACACCCCCGCTTCAAATGTCTCTTCTATGAAATAGTCAAATCTAGCTTTTTTATTATTCGCTATCATTTTTTTACTATCATTTGACATGCCTTTCGCTCTCCTGTCTTACCAATTTACTTCCTCATCCAATTCAAAATCAATGGTTCGCAATAATTTATCTACATTTGCAACCTTAATTTTAATCTTTTCACCTAATTTATATATTTTTCTGGTACGTTCCCCAATCATAATATAATTATCTTCATCATAGAAATAGTAGTCATCTTTCAATGCTGTAACACGAATCATACCTTCAATGGTATTGGGTAATTCTACGTACATACCCCAAGTTGTGATACCAGAGATAACTCCCTCAAAGGATTCTCCGATAAATTGTTTCATATATTCCACTTTCTTTAGTTTCTCAACTTCTCGTTCCGCTTCATCTGCTCTACGTTCCATTGCACTAGATTGTACAGCCACATCAGGTAAAATACTTTCGTAATGCTTCAATCTCTTATCTCGTATTCCGTTTCTTAAATTTTCTTTGATGATGCGATGGATCTGTAAGTCAGGATATCTTCGAATCGGTGATGTAAAATGACAATAATATTTAGTCGCTAAGCCGAAGTGTCCATCATTAGTTACTGTATATTTAGCTTGTTTCATAGAACGAAGAGTTAATCGACTAATTAAAGCTTCTTCTGGTGTGCCTTCAATTTTTTGTATTAACTTCTGTAATTCTTTTGGATGAATCTCATCATTACCTAATTTGATGGTATAGCCAAAATTATTAATAAAAATTCCCAACTTTTGAATCTTTTCCTCATCCGGATTGGCATGGGTACGATATACAAATGGGATTTCTTGCCAGAAGAAATCTTCTGCAATCGTTTCATTTGCTAAGAGCATAAAATCTTCAATAATTTTAGTGGCTACATTTCGTTCATACGGACGTACATCAACAGGCTTTCCATTCGGATCTAAAGAAATCTTACTTTCAGGAAAATCAAAGTCAATGGAGCCTCGTTTTCTTCTCTTTTCACGTAAAATATTAGCCAACTCCTGCATCAATTCAAACATTGGAACTAAGGCTTCATATTCTTTTTTCTCTTGTTCATCATGATCTTCTAATATTTTTTTCACACTGGTATATGTCATTCTGCGATCTACGTTAATAACTGTCTCAGCAATTTTATGACCTACAACAGTACCTTTATCATCAATATCCATAAAGCAACTAAGTGCTAGACGGTCTACCCCTTGGTTTAATGAACATATTCCATTAGATAACTTATGTGGTAGCATTGGAATTACACGATCCACAAGATAAACACTGGTACCACGCTTTAGTGCCTCTTGATCCAACGGAGATCGTTCCGTAACATAATTGGTTACATCTGCGATATGAACACCTAATTTATAACCTGTGTCGGTTTTGGATATCGTTATGGCATCATCCAAATCTTTCGCATCTTCACCATCAATGGTAACCGTTTGCAGATCTCTAATATCCATTCTTCCGGCCATATCATTTCCATTGATCTCGTCCTCTACGCGTTCCACCTGATCCATAACTTCCTTCGGAAACTCTTCTGGTAAATTATATGATTTAATAATGGAGAGAATATCTACACCTGGATCATTTAAATGTCCTAAAATCTCAATAATTTTACCTTCTGGATTTCTATCTTTCCCACCATAATTAGTGATTTTAGCAACAACTTTATGTCCTGTTACAGCCCCTTTGGTAAATTCTTTTGGTATAAAGATGTCTTTTCCTAACTTTTGATTATCTGAGACAACAAAACCAAAATTTTTACTTTTTGCAAAGGTACCTACAATAATATCAGTGCCACGTTCAACTATACTAAGGATTTCACCTTCTTTTCTTCTACCAGTCTTTTCTTCCTTTACATGCACTTGCACCTTATCATTATGAAGTGCGCCTTTCGTTGCATTTTCAGGAATAAAAATATCTTCTGTTTCTCCTTCAATTCGAACAAAGCCAAATCCTTTTTGTGTTCCGGAAAAAATACCAATTTTCATATTGGCCTCTGACACTTTAAATTTACCTTTCACATCTATGGTTATCTTGCCTTCTGCCACAAGTGACTCTAAAACCTCTCTCAATTCTTCTTTTTCATTTCTTGGCACTTGAAGAATAGATAACATTTCCTTGAACTTAATTGGTTTATATATTTCACTGCTCATGTATGAAAATACTAATTTTTTCTTTTCATCTAATATAATTTTATCCACTATCAACACCTCCTTATCTTTTATAGTATACCACAATTTTTATAAAGAAAAACACTCCTTGATGTCAAAGAGTGTTTTTTATATGCTAATTAATTTGGCGAGCATACAAGCGCGCTGCTCGTGGTCGTCTACCAGCCTAAATTTAATACGATTGACAATACCATAAAACTAATTGCTAAGTATTTTGTACCTTTTTCTAAAGCACCTTCCATAGAACGTCCTTTATTTCTACCCCAGTAGCTTTCAGCAGCACCACTAATTGCACCTGCTAGTCCAGCTGATTTACCTTCTTGCATTAATACAACAACAGTAAGGGCTAAACATACAATAATATAAATAATTGTAACAATTAATCTTAATACTTCCATCTTCACACCTCCTACAACCATGTGTCTCTTATGCGAATACACTCGTAGTATGATTTTACCACATCGTATTTCTTATTTCAACCATTATTTTTGACTACTTCTTAATTAGTAAAGACTTACCTGTCATTTCAACTGGTTGTTTCATTTCCATCATTTCAATTAAGGTTGGGGCAATATCAGCTAAGCATCCGCCTTCTCTTAAGGTATAGTCTTTATTGTAGTTAACAAGGATAAATGGAACCGGATTAATTGTATGTGCTGTAAATGGTGTTCCTGTTTCATAATCCACTAATTGTTCTGCATTTCCGTGGTCTGCACAAATGAACATCTGTCCGTCTACTTCTAATAATGCATCATAAGCTTTTCCAACACATTCATCAACTGCTTCAATGGCTTTAATGGCTGCTGTTTCAATACCAGTATGTCCAACCATATCAGGATTTGCAAAATTCACAACGATTACATCATATTTATCAGATTTAATTGCATTTACTAAGCCATCAGCCACTTGATATGCGCTCATTTCAGGCTGTAAATCATATGTTGCTACTTTTGGAGAATTAACAAGCAATCTATCTTCTCCTTCATTTGGAACCTCTACACCGCCATTAAAGAAAAATGTAACGTGTGCGTATTTCTCAGTTTCAGCTGTTCTAAGTTGTGTCTTTCCATTCGCTGCAAGGAATTCACCAAATGTATTGGTAATAGCAACTTTATGGAAGGCTACTGTTTTATTTGGAATTGTAACGTCATATTCAGAAAAGCATACGAACTTCAATTTTAAAAATCCCTTTGCTCTCTTAAATCCGTCAAACGCCTCATCACAGAACGTTCTTGTAATCTCTCTTGCAC
>JAEZUI010000210.1 GCA_023421115.1 Bacillota bacterium
AATTTCCATTAATAAATTTCAGTGGTAGTATTTTTACATTTGAGCCTATTCCTCTTATACCGGTTTCATTTGCAACAGCTGCTACAAGGCCTGCTACGTGAGTTCCATGCGAATCAAATTCAGCTCCAGTAAATACATTTGCATTGTTATCATAAAAATTCCATCCATTTACATCGTCGATATATCCATTACCATCATTATCAATCATATCACCCGGTATTTCGTTCTCATTTATATAAATATTTTCCTTTATATCAGTATGCTCTGTATCAACACCAGAATCAAGAATACCAACAATTACTGTTTCAGCATCTGTTGCTAAATCCCAAGCTGGAAGTACATTTATATCCACCCCTTCTATACCTGTCTGTCCACATATAGCCTGTCCATCATTTAATAGATTCCATTGCTCATTAAATTGGCTATCGCTAGGAGTATTAAATAAATTGAGTTCATAGTTTGGCTGCGCATATAATACATCAGCATTTTTTTGCAATTCCTCAAGAACAGTTTTCATATCATCTGCTTCGCCTATTTCTATGGTGTCAATTTGAAACTTTTTGTTTGAGTTTTTAACTTTCAGCTTTGATAGTTTCTTATTGTTTTTAAAAATTTTTTCTTTATCAACTTTCGCTTTTGATTTACTCTTATATTTAACAAGAATCTCATTCTTGCTATCTGCTATTTTCTTTTCTAATTTTCCCCCTGAAGTTTTTCTTCCATTATTTATTATTTCTGTTGGATCTGTAAAACTTGAATACACATCTTCAGTGATAGTTTTCATTGATTGACCTTTTTGTTTAGACTCTGATGTCAAATCTTTTCCATAAACAATTTGCCCATTCATTGTAAAAATTGTTGTTGCCATAAAAACTGTTAATAAAACACTAGATAAAATTCTTTTTTTGTTCATTTAATTACTCCTTTGAAATTATGTAACCTCATTTGACACTTAAACAGGTAAAGTCTTAATTTGATTTGTTTTTCGCGATTTCTTGTTTAGCTGTTAGCAATAATTATGTTTTATTATAACCTTGGATCTACAGGCTCACTTTCGAGGGCTAAAACACCAAATACACACTCATGTACCCGGTAAAGCGGTTCATTCCTTACAAAACGTTCTAAAGATTCAATACCTAGAGCAAGCTCCCTTAGTGCCAAGGAGCGTTTCTTTCCTAATGATCTGCTTCTTAATCTCTCGATATTCTCATCTAGCGTATACTCTGGTCCGTAAATAATTCTTAAGTATTCACTGCCACGGCACTTTACAGCCGGTTGTAATAATTGTCCATTGTTTTTTACTATAAAATCATACGGTTTTACAACCATACCTTCTCCGCCAGATGCTGTGAGGTTCTCCCACCATTTAATTCCCTTATCGGTACTTTCACTGTCGTTAACATCAACAACAATATGGTTTGTGGCCATTATTAAATTATCCTCACCAGTAAAATACTTAGCTATAGTATCCATATGCCATATGTGATTTTTATCTGAATGTACCTTTCCTTCCGTAGCAAGAATATGAAAAGGTGCAAGTTTTAAATCATCTATGCTGTTTACGTTCCAGCAGTATCTTCTGTACGAATCCACATATCTGTGAAGTGCTTCCGACCGCTCAGAAAAACGTTGCAGTAATAGGTTTATATCTGCATTTTGCCCTGATGTTTGTTTGCTTACATCAAAAGAAATATTCTTATTTAAGGCTGCCTGTTTTAACAGCTTAACTGCCTCATCTAATGCAACTCTACCGGATATTCCAACTGCAGAGTATTGATCCTTAAGTAGCATTTGAGCTTTTGCCGACCATGGCATTAACTCACAGTCAACACAAACCCAATCAGTATTAAATTCATCCCAAAACTTTGACTTATTGAGTGCCTCTCTAACTCTGCCAATCAAAGAAGCTTCAAGCTCCATATCATCAAAGAAATGTCTTCCTGTACGGGTATAACATATTCCACTGCTGCCATCTACAACTCCAAATCTTTTTACGGCTACCTGTTCATCTTTGCAGACTATTATTACTGCTCTCGAACCCATATGTTTTTGTTCACACACAACCTTACCTACTCCCCGGGTGCTAAAGTATGAAAACGCCTCTATAGGATGTTCGAGCATACCTTCCTTTTTACTTGTCTCACAAGGTGACATAGTAGGCGGCAGATATATTAGCCAATGCGGGTCGGCAGCAAATCTGCTCATTATCTCAAGAGCCGCAATAGAATTCTCCTCTTTAATGGTTATATGGTTAAAGAGTCTGGTTTCAACTATTTTTTTGCCCAAGACATCGTTTATATCCAATACATCACTAGCATCCCTGTTTTCAACTTTACTCTCTTCTTCTAAGAAAGGTTTTGCAGGCTCATAGTACGTCTTAAGAGCCTTAACATAGGTAAATTCTCTTTCCGGATACCTGTACGCTGTTAGTTTTCCTCCGAAAACACAGCCCGTATCAATATTAATTGTACTGTTAGTCTTGAGCGGCTCAGATTGTGGGGTATGTCCGTATATGACCATCGCTCTTCCACGGTAATCCGATGCCCAATCATATCTCACAGGAAGACCATATTCATCCGTCTCACCGGTAGTCTCTCCATACAAGGCAAATTCACGTACCTTGCCCGATCCTCTACCCTGAAGTTCCTCCTTTAGTCCCGCATGTGCCACAACAAGCTTTCCGTCATCCAACACATAATGGCTGACCAGCCCATCTATAAAACTCTTAACATCCTCAATAAACTCAGGCGGTTCTTTTTCAAGTTGTTCTAGAGTTCTGTCGAGACCATGAGTTATCTGAACATTCTTGCCGTTAAGTTTTTTCAGCAACTTGATATCATGATTTCCAGGCACACAAAGTGCACTTCCTGTTTTAACCATACTCATAACAAGTTTCAGAACTTCGGTTATCTTAGGTCCCCGATCAACCAAATCACCTAAAAGCACTGCTTTTCTTCCTTTGGAATGTGAAACTTTATAGTTTGTATATGTAGAATTATCTATATCAGTCTCAATAAGATATCCCATACTCTCAAGCAGTCTTTTCAATTCGTCAAAACACCCATGAACATCTCCGATAATATCAAAAGGTCCATGTTCATGCTTAAGGTTGTTCCACAAGGGCTGTCTGTAAAACTCAACCTGTTCTACTTCTTCCGGCGAATTAAGCACATATACGTGTCTAAAGCCTTCTTTTTGAAGCCCTCGAATTGACTTACGAAGCTGCTGGGAGTGTTTTCTTATTACATGCTCACCAACCTGCCTGTCAGTCCTATTTTTGTTTCTATCCTGACACACTCTTTCCGAAAGGCTAAACACCACAGCCACTGGAATACAGTGGTAATCTCTTGCCAATTGTATGAGGCGTTTTCTTGCACCTTCCTGCACATTTGTGGCATCAACAACAGTAAGCTTTCCCAACATAAGCCTTTTAGCCGCTATATAGTGTAAAACATCAAAAGCAGTATTTGTAACCGTCTGGTCATTATCATCGTCAGATACCAAACCTCTGCAGAAATCCGACGATATTACCTCGGTTGGTTTAAAATGCTTTGCAGCAAAGGTTGATTTTCCACAACCTGAAGAACCTATCAAAACTACTAAGGACAACTCCGGTACAGTTAATTTCATAATGTAAACACCCCCATCTGTGTAGGACTTCCATATTTCTCATCCGTTTCACCAATTTGTACAAACCTCACACTATATCCATACTGACTTGCAATCTTCTGTGACCATGTTTTAAACTCCTTGCGGGTCCATTCAAAACGGTGATCCCTATGTCGCACATCTCCTTCGAAAAGGTTGGAATAATGTGTATTATACTCCTTGTTTGGAGTAGAGATAATAACAGTAGATGGTCTTGTAAATTTAAAAACTACTTTTTCAAAAGCAGCCAGCCTATTTTCATCAAGATGCTCTATTACTTCAATGACAGTCGCCGCATCATGCCCGCAAAACCTTTTATCTCTGTAGGTTAAAGAACCCTGAAATATGTTAATTCTGTTTTTTTGCATCGAAGGCAAACTATCAAATTTCAATCTATCTATAGCCCTCTCAAGTACACTGTATGAGACATCCACTCCAGTTATTTGTTCAAAATTTCTGTCCTTTAAAAGTAACGAGAGGAGCTTTCCTTCACCACATCCTAAATCTATTACTCTCTTTGCATTTACACTTTTCAGTACAGATAGTACTGCGTTAAGTCTATGCTCATTTAGATTTATTTTTCTTTCAGGTTCTTCCTCTTTTTGCGGTACTATAATATTTTGTAACTCTTCAGGAACCATTTCCTTTTCCAATAGCTGATCAAACGCTTTTTTTACCAAACTTGGCTTTTTCCTTAAATAACGGAAGGCTATCCTGTCTTTTTCCGGGTGATTTTTAAGCCATCCCTCTCCATGTCGCAGCAATTTTTCAATTTCATCTTCTCCTACCCAATAGTGTTTATCCGCATCAAGTACCGGAATAAGGACATAGATATGATTTAGCAAATCCTGAAGCCTGACTGAGCCTTCAAGTGAAACGGTAGTATATCTGCTTTTACCCCACTGTAGGAATTTATCATCCAATATATACTCTTCCACAGTAACCTTATAGCCCAAAGGTTCAAAAAGTCGGTTGATAATAGCATTATCCCCCTTGCAGGGTAGCATCACTATTCTAGCTTGTAAGGGTAAAGCTTTTTCCGCAAGTTCAGGTCTGTCTTTACACTTACCCGACATCGCTGTTCCAAACACCCTTGACATTGCTACGCTTAAAAACGAAGATGCTACATAAGGCCTATCATTTACATAGTCAAACAAACCGCCCCCCATAGAACCAAGCTTTCCCCTTGCAAGGTCAATAGGATCAATATCCAGCAAAAGTACAGCCGTGCACCTTTCGTTTGAAGCTTCCGAGTAAAATATATGTGCTTTCCCATGATTAAGTTCAACTGTTTGCGGCCTAGATGGATTTTTATACAGAAGATAACCCAAATCCGTTGCCGGCGTTTGTGTATATGTAATTGTCAACAGCATGATTTCAACCCCTTTACTATTTTTATAGAAATTTTCTTAAGCTTTTGCCCTTATATCCGCTTCGTGTAGTCTCAACAAATTGTCATAAACTTCTCTGCCTAAAAGTTTGGCCGATTTGGTTTTGCCTTGCCCGTAGTTAGATTAAAGGGCTGCATATGCCATTGAATATAGTTTGTAATTTCTATTATTTTTTCAATCGGCAAATTCTTTAAATAAAACAAACTTAAATAGGCTTAAACATTCTGATGACTGTAATAATGTGCTTCCTCAGTAGGGTTTCCTTTCCTATCCTCAAATTTTTTGGTAAACTTTTTACCACCTCAAAACCAAAAATAAAAAGTGATTAAATCCAAAATTCAGACTTAATCACTTTTACTTATTTACACGTATCTTTATGTACTAAACTAAATGCTCTTACGTTTAAACAGTAGAGGACTAAGCCAATGTATAAAAAATATAGATAGGTTACAAATTCGTTCAAATGACAATTCGCTTTTTCTTATTTCAAAGTTTATAATTCTATACATCGTTTATCCTCCAATCCCAAAAGAATATTTTCAATAATTTTATACACTATTTGTTGATCTGTCAACAAAATTTAAAAAACGTAAGACTCGGTTTGATGTTTTACTGCTATTAAATTTTGGCAGTCTACAAGAATCACTAAAAATATCTAAATTCAGCAGCATTTATCAACGCTTCAACAATAAGCACAAAGGCTACCATTGAGAATACCTTTGGCTTAGATAATTTACTAACTAAACTGATTCCCACTCCAACCAAAACATAATACCATATAGTAAAAAAGCTAATAGATCTGATTATTCCATAAAAATAAGATCCTTTCATATCAGGAATAATCAAATTGGTAATATTAGCCATCGAAGCATCAAACATTAATTGACCTGTAAAAAACGAAACACCAGCAGATATTGCATAGAACAACAGGGTTATAACCCCACAATAACCAACTATTGATAAATATTGATTAAAACGCCCTTCACCCTTAAATAGCTTGGCAATACAGAATAAAACTAAACCTGACAGCGCCCAAACAATTAATGTAATAAAAGGTGTTGAAATCAATCCTGCTATAGCTGACATATCTAATAATGCTTCGATTTGATCTGGTGTCAAAGCTTCAGTAGTGGAGGCTACACGCTCCAAAGAATCTCTCATATAATCCTTATATAAATCATATCTCAAGAGATAGAAAAGCAGCATCCCAAAAGCTGATGATAAAATTGGAAATAACAACCTTGGTTTTGCTATCAGATCCATTAATGTTTTTGTTGGAGAAAAAATTATTCCTGCTAGCCTTTGAAAAAAATTCATTTTACTTTCTAATTGTATTTCACTCTGAAAACTACCCTCAGCATCTAATTTATAATCGTTCATTTTAAAACCTCCCTATATTTTATTTTAATAAAAACAACTTTACCTCTCAAATTTCTTACTCATACCTCAGGCACTCAGTTGGATCAAGATCAGCGGCTCTTTTTGCAGGGTAAACACCAAATACAATCCCAAGCGCAATTGATCCTACAAAGCATAGAATTATTACTACAATATCCACTACAGGAGGAATTTTCACGAGAGCCGATATTACTCCTCCTGCGACAACACCCATAATAATTCCTATAATACCACTAATCCCTGTCATTATAATAGACTCTGTCAAAAACTGCAATATAATATCCTTCTTTTGTGCTCCAAGTGCTTTTCTTATTCCAATTTCCCTTATCCTCTCAGTAACTGAAACAAGAAGAATATTAATAATACCAATTCCCCCAACTATAAGTGTTATCACTGCTATTATAAGAAGTACAGTCGACAAAACATTCATTAATTCCGACAACGATTTTTGCATTTCTGCTGAATTACTTGCTCTGTACATATTCTTATTACCCTTTGAAAACTCCAGTGCTTTTACTATACGTGTCCCGATTTCAGTTAGATTTTTTTTGTCAGTAACAGAAACCTCTAAATAATCCACCTTTTTCAAATTAAAATAACTCATATATGTAGTAATAGGCATATTTACTGTTGTTGGATAATCATCCCCCAACATACTTTCGAAAAAATCATCCCCTGAATCCATTACTCCAATTATTCTCAGAGTTAAAAGCTGATTTGATGAATTCTTTAAAGATATAGTTTCACCAACGATATCAACCTTATTAAAGTATTTCTTAGCAAAACTTTCATTAACAATCACTACATTTGCTTTTGTCGAAACATCTATGTCACTTATAAATCTACCAGCACGCATCTCATTAGGCCAAAAATTAAAGGTCTGTGAAGTTGCTCCTACTACTATAGCATCTTTAGGTTTAGTACCCACCCTTACTTCTGCTACTTGCTGTCCACCTGCATGAATATTTTTAATATCAGGTACTGCCTTTTTTATAAGTTCGATATCTTCTAATTTAAGCCAGTCATTTTCATTAATAGATTTGGAACTGGCCGATATGGTTATTATATTTGCTCCAAGCTTCTCAAACTGAGCACCCATAAAAGCTTGAGCAGCAGAACCAATTGCTACAATAGTAATAACAGAAAATACACCCATAACAATACCCAACATGGTTAATATAGATCTTAATTTGTTTGACTTAAGACTATCTATTGCCTGCATCAAACTTTCAGTAAAACTCATAATCCATACCTCTTTTCTAATTGTCCTTTATCAGTCGCGCTTTTGCACCATCAGTATAATTTGGTTTTGGATAAAGAACAATCCTATCTCCTTCATTAAGACCCTCCACTACCTCTGCATCTAGCTCTGAAGTTATTCCAAGCTTTATAGGCGTTTCATGCATTATGTTATCTTTATCCACAACAAAAACCTTCTTATTACCATCCTTATCTTCTGCAAGCGTATCAAAAGATACTAATAGAACATCCTTCTTAACATTTGTTACTATTTTGTTTGTAACATTTAAACCAGGTTTCAGAATCGGACTACCTTTTTGAATTGCAATAATTACCTCAATCAGAGTCTCCTCTCCTGTTGATGTAATTTTTTTCTTTGCAATTGAAGATATACTTTCAACTTTTCCCATAACTTCATCATCAGCACTGACAGCATCACCTGAAATAAGAACATCCTGACCCACCTTGATATCTTTTACATAAAACTCCTTTACATCAGCTTTTATCTTTAATTTATCTGGATTTATCAAACTGAACCCTGGCATAGAAACAGTTGCAAATCCACCACTTTCCAAATTAACCTCAGTAACAACTCCATCAATCGGACTAAGTGTAGTAGAAATGGTATCCTTAATCTTTTTTTCAACTTCCGCTATTTTAAGATTTATAGATTCAAGATTTTTTTTACTTATTTTCATATCAATATTGTTTGCTGCTTTTGCATCTGAATTTGACTTTATTGCTTCCCTAAGGTTCTCTTCAGCATTTTTTTTATTCTGTTCAGCATTACTTAATGCAAGTTCGGCTTCTATTTTAAGACTTTCAAATCTCTCAAGTTCAGATTTTGATATTACATTTGAAGTAAACATAGTCTTGTTTACTTCATAATTCCTTACAGCCTCGTCAAATATCCTCTGTGCATTAATAACGCCTTTGTCAGCCAACTCAATAGCACTCTTTAGTACTTCAACACTTCTTGTTGAATCAGCTGTTTTTAATTTCTCAATAGTCAGTTCTTGTATTTGCTTATTTACTTTAAGCTGCTCAAGCTCTGTATACAAAAAACCAATGTCAAATTCTACAAGTTTTTCACCTTTTGCAACTTTCTGATTTTTTTCAACAAGTACTTGTTTAACTTTCATAGGATTATCAAAATAAACCTCTGCCGTTTCAATTCCTTCAACTACTCCACTTGCCGTAACCTTTGACGAAATTTCTCCTTTGTTTACTTCATTAACCTTTACCTCAAAGACCCTACCTGTGGAAAATGTAGGAGTTGAAACATTTGCTAAATTCGCTATAATTATCAAAGTAATTATTAGCACAATACCTATACCTATAATTATTTTCTTATTCATTCCGTTTCCCCCATACGATTCAATAAATGCTTAATAAAACCAAACATATAACTTTAACTGACTTAAGCCTCAAAAACCAAACTGTAGTTCAATTCAGGCTATTACAAAAACAACTGGTCAATTGCCCTCTCAACAAATTTTGAAATAGCCTTATACACCATATACGAATCATTTTAATAATTGTCTGAATAATTTTTACTAAAGAATAACGAAAAAAAACTTCCAATTTTTAATCATTCCTAAACAGTTTAATAGTGGGCTAACCTTCCATCACTCATAGCCTTGCGTTCACATAATTTAAAAATACAGAAACCAACAAGCAAATATCCGATACCTGTTACTAATGTTATTATTGTATATGTAGTAGAAATATTAAAAATGCTTAGATCTTTAACCATAATTTCTCTTACAAGATTTGAAGCCAATGTACCCGGTAAAAAACGTGCCCATACAAATGGACCATCAACTGGTAACGCTACCAATGCAATTAAAGCGAACTGAACTAGCTGCATAAAAGCATCTATCTTCTTAAATATTAACTGTGCTCCCCCTAAGATAAAACTCAAACCTATAATAGGCAAAAGAAATAATACTACCATTGGAGCTATTGAAAAAACATCCAGATTAAGATTACGCCCAGTTATTAAAAGCATGATCAAAAATACGATAACCACCATAATAAAATTAATTGTAACGCTAATCACTATACGAAAAATTGTTATTTTGGTATATCCATAAGGGGACATATATAATTGCTCAAGAATCCCTTCTCTTGCTTCATTCATTAATGTATGGGAAATATCTTGATAAATAATCAAGGCTAACATCCACATTGTATAACCAACAACAAGATTACCAAGCCCTTGTCCATATCCCTCTGAACCTCCGGCAAAACCTTTATATCCCATAAAAATCAATATAAATATTGCAAAAATACCTATAAAACCGCCAATCGAATTAAAAAAGTATCTTTTTGTCATAATCCATTCCCGTTTCAATTGAGCTGATAACAAAACCAAATCACTCATATTTATGCCCCCTTTACTATTTTTAAAAATGCATTTTCAAAATCTATCTCTTCTCTGTTTATTGATTCAATAGTTATATTCTCTCTACGCAATATTTCCATTATTGCATATAAAATCTCGGAGTCCTCCAAATCTACAAGAATGTCGGTTCCATTCTTAGTATTTTCGATAGTTGTGTGTTTTATAGAAGCAATATCAGCCTTTTGAGTTTCTGACAAGTTATCTTTTAAATTCAAACGATAAGATTTTACATTAAATAATCCCATAATATTTTCAATCTTCTCATCGGTAACAATTCTCCCTTTATTCATAATTATCACTCTTTGACATACAGCTTCCACCAAGTGCATATCATGTGTAGTAAGAAGAATTGTTTTTCCCTCTGCCACAAGATTCTTAAGAACATTTCTAATCTCAAGAGCTGCTTCCACGTCAAGTCCCAAGGTCGGTTCATCTAGAACAACCAAAGGAACATCTTTTATTAAGGCTACACCAAGAGACAATTTCTGCTGCATACCTCTTGAAAGATTTTGAACAATTACATTTATCTTATCCTTCAAACCCAAAATTTCAACGAGGTCGTTAATCTTTTTCGTAATCTTCCGTGAAGGTATTCCATGGAGAGCTGCAAAAAACTCGAGATTTTCCTTAACAGTTAAAGGCCAATATATATTTCGATTCCCCTCTAAAACTGCACTAATGTTTTTCAATGCTTTATTCCTATCTGTCCAAGGATCAAATCCGTTAATTTCAATCTTACCACTATTAGGCACTATTAATCCGCAAAGCATTTTAACTGTGGTAGTTTTACCTGCCCCATTTGCTCCTAAAAACCCTACAAGTTCTCCTTTATTAACTGTAAAGGATAGGTTGTCAACGGCTTTAAATTTTTCTTTATCCTTGCTGTATTCTTTTGATAAACCAGCTACTTTTAACATTAATGTATCACCCTTTCCAAATTAATTCCTCAAAAATTATATTAATTGGCAATAAATAATATCTATATTATATTTACACTGCTTACTATTTCTTAACCTATAAATAAACTTTGCTTTTTTTATAATTCATAGGCTTTCTCAAATATTTACTAAGTATATTGATATACCTGCTATTTTGTCAATATACTTGCCTCCAGCAATTTTTATACCAAAAAATACATTTTATCCATATGTACTCAATAAATCGTACCTCTGCATTATTTCTTATATACTGCTAAATTAACATACCTACCGGATTCTTCATACATTAATTTCTTATTAATCAACTTTTCGATTATTATTTTAGTCTGCTCCCTGTCTATATTAGTATCAGCTTTACTTACAGTTTCAAAAATATCTTCAAACGAATGAATATCTTCACACAGGAGGAATACTTGTTTTTCCAATTCCTCTAGATAATATTTTCTTGGTTCAACTTCTTTCTTTTTATTTTCCAATGACCTGTTGTCTTGAATTTCTACATTGCCGTCAATCAATTTATAGTTTAAATAATATTTGTTGTCTTCATAAGCTTTTTGCCATTCGTAAACAGCTGAAACCAGTTCCCCAACATAACTCATAACAACATTGTCTGCATCTTTGTATGAAAATTCAAAAGTATAAGCTATATTTGATAAATTGACTTTTTTATCAGGATATATTAGGTTATATGTTGATTTAGGCTTAATATCAACTATCCCATATTTTTCAGTTTCATTGAAATAAGGGCTGAACCTATCTAGTGCAATGGGTATAATCATCCCTGCTGTAGGTGGCTGCAAGTGTGATAGTAAAGGTATCAACTCTATTATTTCATCATAACTTTTTTTATCTTCACCTGGAATTCTATAAAGTAGATTCCACGCCACATATATTTCATTTTCGTTACACAATTTTAAAAACTGAATATTTTGTATAGAACTAACGCCCTTGCGTAATAATTTTAGTAATTTTGTATTTAAGCTTTCTATACCAGCCTGAACAAATTTAATACCTGATTGAGCCAGCAATTGTATTTCACTTTTATTAAGGGTTGCTTTTACTTCATAGAATATGTCAAAATCAAGCTTTTTTTCTATTATTTCAGGTATTAATGTTTCGAAATACTCTGAGCTTAAAACCAAATCTGTAGCAAAAAATCTTGTAGTGTTATACTTTTTGCTCTGCTCTATAAGCTCAGTAAGAACATTTTTCTGTGATTTTGTACGGTACATTAAATATCCGTTATTTAGTCCACAAAAAGTACATTGACATTTTTCTCCCCACCAGCATCCTCGAGAGCTTTCAAAAGTAACCCTTACATCCGACATAATTCCATCAAGACCCGAATCTTTAATTTCATTGAAAAAATCAGAATAATCAGGCATTGGTATTTCATCAAGCGGCACTCTCTCAAAAACCCCCTCAGATCTTATACATATTCCGTCTTTCCTAAATAATACTCCAGGTATCTCTTCGCTAAATTTCCCTTCAAGTACATTTTTAGCCAATTCCGGAAGGGATTTTTCTCCTTCACCATCTATAATATAATCAACCCATTCATAACATTTCATGATTTCCTCTGCCGTAATTCCCCTTACGTTTGGACCTCCAAATACTATTTTTACATCGGGAAAACGCTCTTTTATTCTTTTTGACAACACTAAAGCAGCCAATTGGTTCCCATGAGCACATGTAAAACCAATTAACTTATAGCTGCCCCAGTCAATTGTATTTACACATTCATCTATAAAGCAGGGGATTTTTTCACAAATTAATTGCTGCATTACAGCAGATTTCTTCTTCAAGTACATAAACATATGATGGTCTACATCAAGCGTAGTCTCAATTAAGCTTTTGAAGTTTATACTTTTCCCTTGAAGAAAATCTTTATTATACAGATACTGGGAAAACACCCATTCAGAAATGGGTATAGATGATCCACTTATTTCTTGATATACACTTTTATCAATGTATTTCAACAATTTCACATTTAAATTATATACATCCGTTGATATATTTTCGCTTTCCAGTACACTTTTTAAGATTCCTAATGCGATTGAAGGCATTTCTATACTTGACCATGGTACACAAACTAAAGCCACATCTTTCATTTTATTTTCCCCCTATATTTTAATTAATGTTTTCAATTTGCTTTAACACTAACTCTAAGATTTCCTCTTTGGCCTTTAAATTTAACTGTCCACCGGATAATATCAAGACTTTATCCCCTTTTCCTCTTAAACCTATAACACTAAACTCCATAGAATCATTCACCCACTTATTGCCATCATATTCATAGGTATGATCCAATTCTTCAAATTGTTTCAGATTATAATCACCCAACTTAAAACCACTTATATCTTTAGATTGTTCAGTTAATATATTAAGGCTAATACTTGTATCATAAAACCCTTGTGATTCTTTTTTTCTTTTAAAAAAATTCTTTATCCAATTTAGTTTCAACGTATCAGCAAAGGGAACATAATATCCAAGTAACTTTTTTGGCAGCATTGCTTTTTTAAATATAGTTTTAGATAATATTACACTCAATTTGTCACTTATCCAAAATACCGGTTTATATATATTGGGATATTTGCTCTTTTCAATTATGGACATTGGTATTATCCACGGACATCTGTTATGTATCATACTATCGAGTATACTCTTCTTAACTTGTAATACTAAATTTTCGATAGAAATATTTTTTATTTTTGCTCTAACAAACATTTCTTTATATATTGGTCCTATCAATTTCTGTTTCTCTTCTGTATCACGTTCATTTAAAATCAACTTGACTATAATATCATCTTGTCCATTAAATTCATTTAGTGCTTCACTGATAATAGCTAATAAACACATCTGGAATGTTGACTCACACCTTATACTTAAATCTACAATTTTCTTATAGTGAAGAGAGGATATTTCAATTGCAGCAGGTTGAGTATCCAAGTTTCCCTCCATTTTATACTTAGTAGATATCTTGTATAGTTTTGCTCCTCTTAACTCATTTTCCCAATACTCTATATCCCTCTGCATTTGATTCGAATTAAAATCACTGCGTTCGAATTCAATATAATCTACTAATTGCATAGCAGGTTCTATACGTATTCTATCCCCCTTTATTAGAGCATTATAGTATTGGCATACTTCTTTAATGAAAATTCCCATGGAAGTTCCATCAGCAGCAATATGATAGAATCGAAAATATATAACATAGTGTTCCTGTTCCATTTTAACTACCTTTGTATCAAACTGTATAATGCTCTCATTGGAAATATTGCTGTTTAAAACCTGTATTAACCTTCTGTTTTTTGCTTCACTATCAATAAACTCATTGCTGAAATCGAATTGTTTTATTTTTACCTTAAACGGTTTGCTTAGCTTTTGTGTAGGCACCAATTTACCGAAACTCATCCAAAAAGCATCATGGTTTCTTAGAACAATATTTACAGCTGTCTCCAGTTTTTCAAGGTCCAGTTTACCTCTCAATTCATATATTAAGTTTATTGGCCAACTGTTACGTGTGTCCATATGCATTAACCAATGATCTAGCTGTGTATATGTAAGAGGTAATTCTTTATCTATAACCGCTTTTTTATTATAACATGTAAAATCTATATTTTCATAATTTTTTGATTCAGGGCCATCTTCAATCGAAAATATATTTTTAGTATCTTCCTCAATATTTATTTCAACTACATCGTATGGTGATTCTGCTTCAACATCAAATCTTTCTTGAATATACTCAGATAGCTTCCCTATCGTAGCATTATGAAAAAATTCAGCAAGAGACACCTCAATGTTAAATTCCTTTTTAATCCTAGATGTAACTATATTAGCTTTTAATGAATGGCCTCCCAATTCAAAGAAATTATCATTTAATCCTACTCGCTCAACCTCAAGTATTTCCTGCCAGATTTTAGCAAGTTTTTTTTCTATTTCTGTATTGGCCTCTACATATAAAGAACCTATGTTTATTTCCGATCCAATTCCAGGTAATTTATTCCTATCTATCTTTCCGCTCCGATTTAACGGCATTTCATTTATATGCACAAAGTAACTAGGAACCATGTAATCCGGAAGCTTCTGGCTCATAAATCTCCTTAATACAGATACCTCAATACTACCTTCTGATACATAATACGCTATAAGACCCTTGCTTCCACTGTTGTCATCTTCTGCAACCACTACACATTCCCTTATGTCAGGATGCTTCAAGAGCTGTGCTTCCACCTCTCCCAACTCAATACGGTAACCTCGTATCTTTACCTGACTATCAATACGACCTAAAAACTCTATAGTCCCATCCGGCAACCACCTTGCAAGGTCTCCTGTCTTGTACATCCTTTCTCCCGGTTCGAAGGGGTTTTCTACAAATTTCTCCTTTGTCAACTCCGGTCTGTTCAAGTATC
>JAEZUI010000236.1 GCA_023421115.1 Bacillota bacterium
GCTTAGGAACGATTAAAATATAAGTTCCAACTCTGGGATAACGAAAAAACTTGATTTGATAATGTTCTGTCAATATGAGAATAGGAAGTTATTTTTTCGTTATCCCTTATTCATCACTTTGTTTTCCAGTTAGCAGTGAATAAATTTTTATTCTCTACAATAAAATCTTCAGAAATTGTAATATTTGCACCATCATCCATTTTGTCATCCTGCATTATAGGTATAGGGTTACAGCCGCCTCTTTGTTGCTCAACCATATCCATAGTAAAACTGTTACCGCAGTTTTGGCAAATCAGAGCATTTCCTTCCTGCATAAAATAAGCTCTTGGTGACCCATTACAAACCTGACATGTATTAAAAGCTGTCCTAATTGAACCATCTGATGCCTTAACCGCTAAAATTTCCATATTAGTACCATTTATATTATATGGATAAAATTTTGCAATTTCGCTTATTTCACTCTTTGGAATTGTTAAATCTCCACCCGTAGAAGCTTTTTTACTGTTACCGCTTTCAATACTGCCTTTTACAATAAATACTGCGACAATTAGTAAGACTATAACACCCGATGAAAAAACTAAAGTTTTATTCGTTTTACGTACTTGTATACCTTTTCCTGTACTTTGCTTTTTATTACTCATAGTAACTCCCACCTTCTAAATATTTGATATATAGAGATTAACAAAAGCTTATGGAGATTTTATGAAGAAGGTAATATTACAGTAAATTCTGACCCTTTACCCAACTCGCTCTTAACTTCTATTTTTCCTCTGTGCGCATCAACCAACGACTTAGCTATGGTAAGTCCAATACCCGCTCCCCCAGTATTTCTGTTTCTTGATTTGTCAGCACGGTAAAACCTTTCAAAAATATAAGGCAAGTCTTCTACAGCGATTCCACTTCCATTATCCCTTACGACAATCTCAACAGCTTTATCCGATTCTATAACCTCAATATTAACTGTACCTCCCTCATGAGTATACTTTAAGGCGTTCGAAAGCAAGTTTACAATTATCTGGCTGATTTTATCCCTGTCAGCTAATAGAATATGCTTTTTACTTATAAACCTAAGTTCCACTCCTTTGGTTTTAAAGTCACTTTCAAAATTATGAACAATGGTTTGGATTAACTTAGATAAGTCAAAGGATTCTTTATTTAAAACCAAATTCTCACCTTCATACTTCGCTAATTTCTCAAGATCGCCCACCATTCTGCCAATTCTTAAAACCTCTTCATGGCAGCTTTTCAGTCTTTGTTCATCAGGCTCCCATATACCGTCAATCATAGCTTCAAGGTGACTTTGCAGTGTAGCTATAGGTGTCCTGAACTCATGAGCAACATCTAAAGACATGCGCTTTCTTAGAGCCTCTTGCTTTTCCAGTGTTTGGGCCAAGTTATTTATTGCAAAGGTCATTTGACCTATTTCCTTTGTACTTGATTCTTCTACAATTTTATCACCATAATCGCCCTTTGCAATTATCTGTGTAGCCCTGATAACCCTAGATATGGGATAGCTTAGCCTTCTAGCCATTATTGTCCCAAAGGCTATGGCAAAAAGCAGTGAAAATAATCCTATGACAATCAACACTTTATTTATGGAATTTATAAAATCAAGATCACTGTCATTAAAATAAAACGGCCCATAGTATCCAATCTCAACAACACCAAATGGTTCAGTATCTTTATACAGAGGGTATGGGTTTTCTACATACTTACCGTTAAAATTTCTATAGCGACTTTCCATATTCTTCGCCATATGCGCAAGCATTTGAGTGCACATTCCGTTATAATGAACTGTAGCATCCCATATTATATTTCCTTTAATATCCCTTACCCTTACAATTAAGCCATTTTCCAGCGCATTTATACCTATATTCTCAATAACTTCCCTGTTCCATTTGTCCTCACCTTTATACTGCTGAGTTATTAAAGCAATAACTTCCTTGTTCCTTTCCTCCTGCTGTCTTATAATATAGTTTTGAAAATATCTTTCCAAAATTACATTTGTGAAAAGGAAGATTAAAGATACAAGCAGCAATATAACGAAAATATACGAAACAGTAAGTTTCGTCCTCAAACTATACTTCATACTAATCACCGCCAAAACGATACCCGACCCCATGAACAGTCAGTATATACTGAGGGTTTTTACTGTCATCCTCTATTTTTTGCCTTAGGTTTTTAATGTGCGTGTCTATAGTTCTGTCGTACCCTTCAAAGTCTTCACCAAAAACAAGAGTAATTATTTCTTCACGGGTAAAAACCTTTGAAGGATACTTTACTATAGTTAATAACAGCTTGTACTCAATGGGTGTGAGGTTTACTATGTTTTGTCCCTTTCTTACCTCGTATCTTAAGGTATCAATACTCAAGGCTCCATCATTAAAAGACATCACACCAGAAAGTGGTACTGTCTCACCGGAAACGCGCCTCAAAAGAGCTCCAACTCTTGCTACAAGCTGTCTTGGACTAAAAGGCTTTGTCACATAATCATCAGCACCAATATCAAGACCCTTTAATATATCCTCTTCTTCCACTTTCGCAGTTAGCATAATTACTGGAACCGACGACCTTTTTCTTATTGTTCTTAAAATTTCTTCCCCGCTCAAATCAGGCAGCATTAAATCCAGAATAATAAGCAACGGATTTACTTTCTCATACATCTCAAGGGCCTGTCTTCCATTGTATGCCACGTAAGCATTATATCCGCTGTTTTCCAGATAGGATTTTACAACTTCTACAATTTTATCTTCATCATCAACAACAAGTATTCTTTTTAAATCTGCTATCATCCAAACCTCCAACCCTTTAAGTGACTTAGGCATTTACAGTATTTCTCCATATTAATTGTAATATTCTTGTAAATTACCTTTTATAATCCGCAGCAACCGGAACCGCCCCCTCCAGAAGGCACATTATTATCAAATTCCTGTTGAATTTCCTCAATATTAACCTCATTAATATTATTTACCACCTTAATATTGCTACTAATCATTCCCATCCAACAAGTATAAGTTATATTACCTTCCTGTGAAGGAGTAAATTCAATAATATTCTCACCCGGTACCAATTTCTTGACAATATTGTATTTAGGAATAGTAACAGGATTATTACAACCGTTCAACTCACTTTCATCTGCTTTAATTGTCCACTTAACCGGTACATCCTTCTGTACTACAATTGGAGCATAACGGCCTGATTGAATCTCAGTTGTGACAAACTGAACTCCATCTTCGATTTTTGCTACACTTCCCGATCCCTGATTTGCAAATGCAATATTCACTCCGGACAAGTTCAGCCCTCTACTTGCCATCACTATACCAAGTATAATAACCAGGATTGCACTAACCTTCATCATCCTATGATTGAATTTTCTGCTAAGCAGTGAACTCAATGCTCCAAAGCCAAACATTAATGGTACTGTCCCAACACTGAAAAAGAACATGGATGCTGCTCCCATGACAAAACTTCCTGTACCAAGAGCATATATCTGCATAGCTTGCAGTGGTCCACAGGGCATCAGACCATTTAAAAGTCCAATATAAAATGGCCCACGTTTACCGTTATTGTTATAAATTTTATTTCCAAAAATTTTTGGCATCCGAGGGTTTAGTTTTCTGAGCCATGGAAAAATATTGAGCATATTAAGACCCATGATTACCATAAAAACACCTGACAAAATTGCCACAATACCTTTCGCAGTCCCCGAAAAGCTCACTACAGATCCCATTGCACCAACGAAACCACCTATTATGGTATAAGAAAGCACCCTACCTCCATTGTATAAAATACTTGGTGTAAGCCTCGAAAACCTGGCTTTTTCATCATGGGCAAACTTATATGAAACACACTGGGAAAGATTGATACCTCCACACATTGCAATACAATGAAGTGAGGTTAAGAGTCCCACGATAAAGAGAATACCATAACCCATACTTTGGTTTACCTGGGGAATAAAATTAAAACCAACTGTATTCTTAATTATCATATATCCTGCTAAAATAATAATTCCAATACCTAACAATTGATTTATCGAGAGTTTGTCTTCACTTTTGGGCTTTTCTTCTATAATTTTTTCTTTCATAACAAGAGGTGTGTTTATTACCTTATAATCCAGTCGCTCTACCGCCTCAATAATACTGTCAAGCCCTATCGTATTTGCATTATAACTCACATATAATTCTGAACTGGCATAAGCTGCTTTTACTTCCTTAATACCATCCATTTTTATTAATTTGTTTTCTATCCTCATTTCACAACTAGCGCAGGTCATTCCTTCTATCTTAAGGATTTTACTAACCAGGTTTTCCGCCATATGATCACCTCTTATCAAATATATGACCATATAATATCAATTAAATATGTAGATTTTATGAAGATTGCTTTACGTGTCAACCGAAGCTGTATTAAGCAGAAAATTTGTTAAAATCAAAACCTCCAATGGATTTTTATTTTCTGCCCTACGGATGTTTTTTCTCCAATTTCAATATGTTCAATCATGCCGTTGACCATATTTTGCTTTAATTCGATAAAGTCAAGGCAGTTATTCACCATTTCTCTATAATTGTCTTTAACATTTTTATTTAATTCCATCTCTTTTCCTATACTTTTCTGTCTCTCCAGAAGCCTTCTTATTTCTTCAGAGAAATCTTTATTAAGCTCAATAAATTGCTCTTCATCAATAATTCCTTTAATTTTATCTACATATAAGCTCTTAATTATATATTTCTTTTCTAGTATATTATTTTTTAGTTTCTCTAACTCATTGCTATGTATGATTTGACTTTGTACAGTTTGCTGTTCATTCGCTAGACTTTCCACTATCCTTTGAACGTCAATATATTTACTCAGATAATCCTTTATCTTATATGCAATTGAGTCTGTCAGTTCATCTAGTCGGGTTAGATGACTTGTACACATATGTTTACCAGGAGATACAGAGTATAATTTACATCTCAGATAGTTATACTTTCCGCAGGTTACTTTCAGCATGGTACTTCCACAGTCATTACATTTTACTTTTGAGGCAAACAAATGTGTCTTACCATTTCCTGTAGATTTAGCCCTGCCGTTTATTCTACGTTGCACATCTAAGAAAACATCGTTATCAACTATTGGCTGATGTGTATCTTCAACCTTTACCCATTTCTCACTTGAATTAGCTATTATTTTCTTTGATTTATAACTTACTTTTTTCCGTTTTGCTTGAACCATATGACCTATGTAGATTTCATTTCTTAGAATACGTTTTATAGTTGTTTTATTCCAAAGTCCATAATCATCCGTCTTGAAAGTATTTTTATATTTCAATCCGCTGAGTTCTTTATATTTTGTAGGATTAGGGATGCCTTTTTGATTGAGCATAAATGCTATGCGCTGTACTCCATAACCTTCAAGATACCAACTAAAGATCATTTTAACTATCTGTGCCGCTTCTAAATCCAACAATAACTTGTTTTTGTTTTGAGGGTCTTTCTTATATCCATAGGGTGCAAAAGAGCCTATAAACTCACCTTTTTTTCGCTTTACATCAAACACTGCTTTGATATTTTCCGATATATCTTCACAATACCACTCATTAACCAGTCCGTTAATCTGTCTTGACTTTTTATTTCCTTTTTCAAGGGTGTCGGCATTATCGGTAAGTCCCACAAATCTTATTCCCCACTCAACAAACTTGTTGTGAAGGTATTTTTCAACCATTTCCATATCCCTTGTAAAGCGTGATTGACTTTTACATAATACTATATTGAACTTACCTTCCTTTGCATCGGAAAGCAACTGATTAAATTCTGGGCGCTCCGAATCAAGTCCTGAATAGTCATCATCAGAATAAATTCTATATATATCCCATTTGTTTTCTCGTGCAAATTCCAAAAGAAGTTTCTTTTGATTTTGAATACTTTCCGAATCCTCAGTCTTACTTGATTTATTTCTGTCTTCATCCGATAATCTGCAATATATTGCTGCAATATTCATATTGCCCTTACCCCCCAAAATAAAGCTTACGCTCCACCTCATGGAAAAGTTCATTTATATATTTTGTATGCTTGAGTCTTTATAATTACTAGAACCGTTTGCTTCTTCGCAATTTTTTGTGTTAGTAATTATATTAACCAGTATGTTTTCAAGCATGCTTCTTCTGCTTTCTTCGTCCATACTTCGAAATACTTCTTCAATTATAAACACAAAAATCACCCTCAATAGTTTTTCTTTATAATATGCAGTGTGGTCAATAAAGGTTATCTTCAAAAGAAAGAGTCTTATAGAGGCAATTTAAAAAGCCTCTTTCAATAAATTTGAAAGAAGCCAAATAAGGCCATTTCAAAAAATAACCTATACAGCATTTAGGTTATAAAGCCCATAAAATCAATTTTCTTGAAATGGCAGTTGATCAGTTTTTTTGGAATCACCTAAATAGTTTTAAAATCCCGATAAAAAATAATTTAATCCTTATAGGCATCCACCATTAAATGGTCGTATTCATTTGCAAGCTTTTTAACTGCTACAAAATTATGAGTATGATATACAGTATCACCGTTTTCGTCTTTTTCAGTCCCTGAAATAAGATTGCTTCTTCGAAGTTCCTCAACAAAATATTTAATTTCCTGCTTGCCTGAGCCTATCTCTACAATTGAAAATTTAGTCATACTTTATATCCTCCTCATTTTTTATATAGATTGTGATAATGTTTAAAACACTATATACTATATGTAAAAATCGAAATGCACTGCTATATCTCCATTATTAAAGGCAATATCATAGGCCTTCTCTTAGTTTTTTGATATACGTAATCTCTCAATTCATCCTTTATTGTATTTTTCTTTAAAGACCAATTTCCACCTTCACATCGTTGGACTGCCAGTTTGCAAACATGCCTTAATTCCTTCATAAAAGCGTCTGCTTCCCTGACATATACGAAACCTCTCGATATAACATCAGGTCCTGTAATAACTTTTCCTGTTTCCTTCTGTATGGTTAAAACAACAATAATCAGACCATCTTCCGAAAGGTGCTTTCTGTCCCTTAGTACAATATTACCAACATCTCCGATACCAAGGCCATCAACAAGAACTTTTCCCGACGGAACACTTCCATTAATTCTTGCACTACTTGTGTTAAGCTCAAGCACTTGACCAACTTCCATAATAAAAACATTTTCCTTTTCCATACCTAAGCTCTGTGCAAGATTTGCATGCTGTTTAAGATGTCTATATTCGCCGTGAACCGGAAGAAAAAATTTAGGATTTATGAGCTTATGGATAATCTTAAGTTCTTCCTGACAAGCATGTCCAGATACATGTATATCGGCAAGCGCTTTGTATATAACCTCGGCCCCTCTTTTAGACAACTCATTAATAACCCTTGAAACGGATTTTTCATTTCCAGGTATAGGGGTAGCAGAAATTATGACTAAATCTCCCGGTGCTATTTCAACCTGTCTATGATCTCCCGATGCTATTCTTGACAGAGCAGACATTGGCTCCCCCTGACTACCTGTCGAAATAATGACAAGTTTTTCAGGTGGATAGTCCTTAATTTTCTCTATATCTATTAGCACTCCTTCTGGAACTGTTAAATATCCCAGTTCCATCGCTTTCTTGCTAACATTAATCATACTTCTCCCGCATATAGCTACCTTGCGATCATTCTTGACTGCTGAGTTTACCACCTGTTGAATTCTATGGATATTTGATGCAAAGGTCGCAACAAGAATTCTACTCTTTGCATTAACAAAAATTTCTTCAAATGCTTTTCCTACAGATCTTTCTGACATAGTATAGCCTGGTCGCTCAGCATTAGTGCTATCACACATCAAAAGCAGAACACCTTTTTTACCAAGCTCAGCAAAACGCGAAAGATCAATAGGTTCACCAGAAATAGGTGTATAGTCTATCTTAAAATCTGATGTATGTACAACTACACCCATCGGAGTGCTAATAGATAATGCTACAGCATCTGCTATACTATGATTTGAATGTATAAACTCTATTTTAAAGACACCTAGTTCTATCCTTTGTCCCTGAGTTATTGTTTGAAGGTTACTCTTTGAAAGAATCCCATGTTCTTCAAGCTTATTTTCCAGCAAACCTAGCGAAAGACGCGTTCCATATACCGGAACATTCAGCTCTTTTAACACATAAGGTAATGCTCCAATATGATCTTCGTGACCATGAGTGACAATGATGCCTTTTACTCGATCCCTATTCTTTGTCAAATATGCAGTGTCAGGCAGTACCAAATCTATACCCAACATTTCATCATCCGGAAATGCCATACCGCAATCCACAACAACAATGTCATTGCCATACTCAAACACTGTAATGTTCTTCCCAATTTCCCCTAATCCACCTAATGGGATTATTTTTAGCTTCTTTTTACTTTTTGCCACTATACCCTCCTTGAAATACTACCCGTCCCATTTTCTATTTAATTGTATTCTATAGAAACAGCAATATTTGACTTGCATGACTGTCATAATTTATTGTATCTATTACATGTATTTTTTTCTCTTACAACTTACAATTATCTATGATTTTATACTATTTAGTTAGGAATAGTCAAACTTATTGCCTGTGAAAACTATAAAAATTATAAACTTAACAAATATTTTTATGTGTTCCAATGCTTATTAGGTGATTCCAAAAAATCTTTGCAATTGCCATTTCAAAAAAATTTGTATAGGTTATTTTTTGAAATGGACTTATTGTGCATAGGAAACCTCTTCATGTGGTGCCGTTCCATCTAAAAGAGCCACCTTAATTGCAGGGATAACCACTCCATCAAGGCTGTTATTATCACTTGAACAGTGCATATATTCTACTTCATAGCCCCTATCTTGCATCTCTTCCCCTATCTTTTTCATAAATGTTGATTTACCTACTCCAGGACCACCTTTAATGCAAATTATTCTCGTAGCTTCTTCTTGACTCAATATGTAATCATAGTAGCTGAAAAATCCCTGTGATGTATTACCACCAGGGAACATATGTCTTATTTTTCCTTTTGACATGAAAACCCCTCCATTGTGATTGATATCCTCAACGATATTTGAAACCTATTATTAAAATATGCAGATTGAGAGTTTATGTGAATAAAGGAACAGACAATGACAAAGCGCTACTATTCAAAATATAAAGTATCGGATAAGATTACAATTTATAATACTTTTGTTGATCAATTAAAATAAGGACAATGAGATTATCTCATTGTCCTTAGCGTGTTTGATATCATGTTTCAAAACATAACGAATACTACAAAATCTATAGTAATATATAACCTAACTTATTAACTATTAAGAAATTTCTTTGTATTTCTTATAGGATAGATTAAGCAAAGCTTTATCCTGACTGTATGTGATAAGCTTCATAGCCTCTTCAATTTCAAAAAATCCGCCATCTTGGAACTTTTCCTTTTCAGAAATGCTATACTTATCGGAATCTGTACTCATAATAAACCAGGTAATTTTATTGCAGATAGGCCTTTGTCTGGTAACAGAAAAGAATTCGTAACTCGTATCACCAGCTATAGAAAGAATGTATGCAATTATTCCGCCTTCATCTAAAACTCTTTTTTGAGCAATTTCAGCAGCAAGATCTCCATTGCGCATTACGCCTTTAGGAAATACCCACTCATCTTTTTCGTTCTTAAGCAAAAAAACTTTGTCCCCAAAAAACACTATACCTCCAGCACAATTTCTTAATATCATAAATTGCAGCCTCCTTTTTTAGCGCTTTTAACATTAATTTTTCATAATGTTGCAAACACGCTTCTAATGTTCTATGTTTCACAAACTTTTAAAAACAATTTCCATTGCGAAGCTCTTGACTTGGAGTACACGTATTCTGCTTACATACACAAGTGTATGTATTTGACCTATTTTGATATGTTTCACTGCCTGTTTTAGTATCGATAAGATCTGCTAGTGACTTAATCATAAAACCTTTGCTAATTTCGGAAATGCGTGGGTTGTTTTGTATCCCCCTCCTTCCTACATACATTAAATGGAAGCTACTAAAAATAATACGAAAGGCACTTTCCCAATACTATAGGAAAATGCCTATTTACTTAATTCATTATATCACAAATTTACAACCATTGTCAACTTTGGATTTGGCTAGAGGGGTGCATATATCTAGATTAAAGCTAAGTATATATAAATTTACATTATCGGCGCAAATATTCTCAACATAGAACCTAATAAAGCATTGTACCACTTAAAGTCTCTAAAATCCTCAATCTTTATTTCTCTACACACCTCCAAAGTATTTAAGAAATCACTCCTTATATCTTTTACTGCACTGCTTTTGTACATCCAAACACCACATTCAAAGTGCATAAAAAAGCTCCTGTAATCCATATTTATCGTACCGACAAAACCAAACTCATCATCTGTCACAACGGTTTTTGCGTGCATAAACCCTGGTGTATATTCATAAATTTTCACACCGCTTTCTAGGAGTATCTTATAATTTGATTTTGAAACGGTGTGCACATACCACTTGTCTGCACAGTGAGGCGTAATTATACGAACATCTATTCCCCCTTTCGCAGCTGAGGTTAATGCCCTTATCATTTCATAGTCAATAACCAAATAGGGAGTAGTTATAAAAACATAGCGCTTTGCTTTATTAATCAAATTAAGATAAACTATTTCGCCTACATTTTCGTTGTCCAATGGACTATCGGAAAAAGGCTGATAGTAGCCGTTTGCACCAATTGCCTTATCATATCTTATCTTCCCCTTATACCTGTTTAAATCCTCATCTGTACCCTTTAGGTACTCCCACATTGTTAAAAACATTACAGTCATACTCCACACAGCATCACCTTTAATCATTATGGCACTGTCTTTCCAATGTCCATGCTTTTTAATTTCATTAATGTACTCATCTGCTAAGTTTATGCCTCCGGTAAATGCAGTGTGACCATCTATTATTGCAACTTTCCTGTGGTTTCTGTTATTCATGCGGACATAGAGTATAGGAACCATAGGATTGAATACACAGCATTTAATGCCCATCTTTTCAAGTTTCTTATTGTATTTGTAGGGTAATGTAAGAAGACAACCGGCATCATCGTAGATTATTCGAACATCTACACCTTCCTTAACTTTTTCCAAAAGTATATCCAATATACTGTTCCACATTACTCCTTCCTGTATTATAAAGTATTCCATGAATATAAAATGCTTAGCCTTTTTCAGCTCTTCCTTGAGCTTCTCAAATTTAACCTCACCAATAGGCAAATATTCACCCATAGTGTTTTTGTACAGTGGATAATGGGCATTATCCTGAATATATCTCGATTGAACCGCTGCCGATTCACTGAACTTAATAATTTCATTTAGATTGGCTTTTTGTGGTTTCAATGCTTTATATACTTTTTGTTCTATTACTCTAATCTTTCGTTTTTCTTTTTTACTCAAGCGCTTTCCGCCAAAGAAAAAATAAAACAATCCGCCAAAAATCGGAAATAGGAGTATAGGGATAATCCATGCAATTTTATATGAAGGATTGCTTCTGTCGTTTATAATCCACAAAACTGCCACTATGCTGGCAAAAATACTTATCCAATAGAAATACACAAAATAGGTATTGAATCTTGCAATTATCTCTATAAGTACAGCAAATTGCACTATTATAGCAACTGATATAAGAACAATCCTTCTATATAAAAACTTAATAATAGCCTTCATTTCATGCCCTCATCTCAATAGATTGTCTAAACGCTCTTTTGGCTATTATTTTATCATATATTTCAATAAATTAATTGTTAATTTTTGCGAAAGAATTTACTATCAACGATATCAATTCAAAACCTATATCTAGAGTTCCACTCGTAATCCCAAAGTGTCAATACTTATCCTTGCAATAATAGTAATTTATTATTTTATTTTAAACTCAACCTTGCATGTCTCTAAATATTCAACACTATCAATCTTAAGTTCAACTATATTATGTTCTCCTTCTATTTCTAAATTCTTTCTTATTATAGTCTTTTCTAAGTCGGACGTTTCAAAGGAAAAAGGATCTTTCTCAAGCTTTTGCTCAATACTTTTATCTCTGAACTCAAGCCCTCCGCTTACTCCCAGCGATAGCATCCCGCCCTCTTCAATCGTATGACTTATATCAATATCTGTATATCTTCGGTTTGCACCTTCTATCAGAATATCTATATATGTTTTGCCTTCCTTAATTTCCATCTTCTCCACATTAAAATTTACTCCATCAAGCACAAAATTAGTAGGCGTACTTTCTTTACTTAAAATAAACTTATCTTTACTCCTTTCATTTCTATAGATCCCAAAAACATTTAACTTAACATCTTTGATATTCTTTTTATCTATTCCGACCGGAAAAACCAATTCGCCTGAAATCTCTTTGATGTATTCCGAACAGATATATTGTTTTCCATCAACAACAATATCTATCAAAGCCCTAATATTCTCAGTATCTTCATATCCCTTTGCAGGAATAAACTCATATTTTAAATATGTGCCGGCAGATTTTAAAGTCATTTCGCTAATCCGAATTGTGCCCGAATCCATCATAACATCTTTGTTAACTTCAATAACTTCGCTTTTTAATCTTTTTACTTCTATAAAATACGGTTGTCGGTGCTTTTCATAATCTCTTCTGTTGCTAAATCGTGCTGCTCGGGTATATACTCCACCTCTTTATTTATTGCCTTATACTTTTTCCTGCAGGTATTAACTAATATAGATATGTACCATGTATAAAATTTTTCCGATGACTTAAGCTGTTTTAATTTGTCATAAGCGCGTATTGTGGAATCACTTATACAATCTTCAGCATCATGACTGTTTTGAGTGTATACTCTTGCAATCCTGTATATCAACTCTTTTTTGTCTGTAAGAAGCTGTATAAAGCTTTGCATATCTCCTTTTTTACTGGCCTGTACAAGCTCATTAATTTCCATCTCTTCACCCCTTTCACTAATAAGATACTTTATTAACAATTTAAGTTCCAACTTTTTTATTCAATTTTAAAAAAACTGAATTTCATATGGCTACAATAAACCTTACACTTGCCTATGCTCTTGCATTTCACTCTAAAGAGGCATAAAATTAAGCCTACAAAAAATTATAGGCTTAGGTAATACAGTAATTGTGATTTCCAATACTTCTTATCTTTATCTTGTCAAAATTTCTCATTAAGGAACGATTAAAATATAAGTTCCAACTCTGGGATAACGAAAAACTTGATTTGATAATGTTCTCACAATATGAGAATAAGAAGTTGTTTTTTCGTTATCCCTAAATATGTAAGAAACTTTCGATTTGGGCAGTCACATATACTGCCCGTATTTGTCCAAGTAAAAAACACAAAAATCCTTGGAAACCCACCAGGGTATCTTTGTGTTTTTTCTAAATTTTATACATAAATTTTGAACATTTCTAAATACTTAAGACTATCTTCAGTTTTAGCTACCACCACACCAATATTATATAAAGATCTGTCTATCATGGCTTCAACTCATCCATTAACAACCTCAGCTTAGTCTCAATAGCAACCGGTATATTCTCATGACCAAAGTATTTATATACCGCTATTTCCTTTGGACAAGTCAAATGATTGTATGTAGCAAAAATTGTTGAAGGTGGAGTTATTTCATCTACCAATCCTACACTTACCCAAGTTCGACATTTTATCCTTGATGCAAGGTTCATAATATCAAAATAAGAAAGTGTTTTTTTAACTTGAGTTTCAATTTCAGGTCTGGCATTTCTTCTTAAGTATTGAACAATTTCCTGATAAGGTCCTTGAGGAGCAATATCCACAGCTCGCTCAAAATTTGACAGGTACGGGTAATCAGCTACTGCAACTTTAGGTATATCCGAAAAGGCAGCGGCAGCTAGGGACAATCCTCCCCCTTGGCTTCCCCCCATCACTCCAATTCTGGTCTTATCCACTTCGGGCATGGATGCAAAAACCTCTAATGCACGAACTGCATCTAAATAAACTGCTCTGTAATAGTATTCCTCAGGATTTAAAATTCCTTTACTCATCCACCCTGAAGCAAACCCCGTTGAAGAAACAATGTTATCAACACTATTTCCCTGCTGACCACGTACTAGCATATTCATTGCAACATAACCGTTTAAAGCCCAATTTACAACTTCGTAAGTCATACCTTCAGAAGCCCAATTATATCCGTGATATAAAACTATTCCAGGACGCAGGCCCTCTCCCTCCGGTATTGCCAACCATCCCTCAATATTTGCATTCTCAAACCCTAAATAGGATACTCTGTAAACCTTTACGCCCTTAACAGGATAGTCATAGGGTGAAAGTTCGAATTTTAACGGTACTTTAGCAAGCTTTTTGAGACTATTATCCCAAAACTCCTCAAAGTCAGGCTCCTTTGTAAGTTTAGGTTTGTACTCTTTAAGTGCCTCAAGTGGCATATCATATTGTAGTGCCATATTCTCTCCACCTTATTATAAATATTTTGATTTTACCTCTTTCGAAATAAGCGAAAGAGGTAAAACGTGGGGGCAAAGGTGCCCCGGAGTTTTTATTTATTATATATTATAAATTATAGCTTTCCAATAAGCTTTATGACAATATCAATATCAATATATAAAAATACCCTAATTTTCTCAAGTTTAAAAGAAGTATTCGTTCGATAGTTACTTTTCCAACGCTATAGCCCTTCCTTAAGTATTACTGCTCTTTTTATTTTATCAGACCCATATCTTTCTCTTATTGAGTCAAATGCTTTTTCAAGCTTTTCTTCTTTTTCGTCAGTGTTTTCACTGCCGTTCAAATTGAATATTGACATCTGCTCTGCTTCATCCTCCGTAATGTTATTGAGCGAAATCCCCAGCAACCTCACAGGCTTTCTATTGTTCCAATTGTCTTCTAACAGTTTTGCTCCCGCAGCGTATATCTCTTTTGTCAAATATGTAGTACTAACGGTTTTTTGGCGGGTTATGGTTTTAAAATCGTCGTATTTTATAGCTATTGATATAGTTCTCCCTTTATAGTTCTGCTTTCTAGCCTCCATTCCAACCTCTTCTGCTAATTTCAATAAAATGGCTTTTGCCAGTTCCAAGTCGGTTATGTTCTTAGGCAATGTTGTAGATCTGCCAATAGATTTACTTTTCACCAACGGATTTTCCAAAACTTCCGATTCATCAATACCGTTTGCCAAACGGTAAATCTGTTCACCGTATTTGCCAAGTTTTTTAGCAAGAAATGCGGGATCACTTTTTGCTATATCCCCAATTCTATATACACCAATATCTGTAAGCATTTTCCCTGTCTGCTTCCCAATGCCGTACATTTCCCTAACGGGAAGCGGCCATAGTTTCTTACTTATATCCCGTCTCCATAATTCTGTAATGCCAAGAGGTTTCTTTATCTCCGATGCCATCTTTGCTAAAAATTTATTTTCGGAAATACCTATAGAACACCATAGATCCAGCTCATTCATTATAGCGTTCATAATTTTTTGTGCTGCCTCTAAAGGTTTGCCGAATAATGCTTCACAACCTGTCATATCCAACCATGCCTCGTCAATACTATTTTGTTGTATCACCGGTGAATATCTCGATAGTATGCTCATTACTTCTCTTGACCTATCTTCGTAAAGACCATGGCGGGGATGTACAAGAATAATTTCCGGACAAAGCTTTTTTGCTTCGTGTATAAGCATTGTGGTCTTTACTCCGTACTTCCTCGCCTCATAATTTGCAGCAAGAATAATCCCTGTCCTCTTTTTAGGATTTCCTGCAACTGCTGCTGGCTTTCCCTTCAATTCAGGATTTTGAGACATTTCACAACTTATAAAGAAGGCATTCATATCAACAAGAAAAATAACTCTATGCATATCCATTCCTCAATTCTTATATATGTTGCGAAAAAGATTTTGCATAAACAAATGCAGTTATAGCATCTGCATTTGCACACTAGAAGCTGAATTATTCGCAACATATGAATCAATGTATATATTTTGCAATATCCAAAACCTATGTAAAATGTTTATTACAAAATACGGATGCTTTTACTCAACTATATTAAAAGCTTGAAGAGCTCGTGCACCATTTCTTTAGTAACTTCATTACTAGTAAATTTAGGCATTGTGCGTATTGGCATATATGCAATCATAGCATTTTCCATATTTTGTTCCATATATTTGATTCCTCTATCCATTCCATGTTTTACTAAAAATCCATGCATGACTTGATTCAATTTATCTAAGCCCTCTGGACTACTCATTATGTCTCCTACTGTTGAATTCATATCAAACTTCATCTTTATATTAGTAGTAGAATTCACCGTAACAAACTCACTAAGGACTATTTGCTGTGATGACTTTCCTATTAATATCTCAAACTCTCCACTTTCAACATACCAATCCTTTATTTCAGTATTATAATAAGCAAAGGCTCTCTTGTCCAAAGTAAAAGTTACTGTCTTTTCTTCTCCTACATCAAGCTCAATCTTGTCAAAACCTTTTAACTCCTTATCGGGTCTTATTACACTTTTTTCGGTATCTCTTACGTATAATTGAACAATTTCCTTGCCCCGTATTTTTCCTGTATTCTTTACCTTTACACTTATATTTAGTGTCTCATTATCCATAATTTCTTTTTTGCTTAACTTTATATCACTGTACTCGAAATTTGTATAGCTCAGTCCAAAGCCAAAGGGAAATAAGGGTTTTATATTTTTTGTATCATAATATCTGTAGCCCACAAACAAACCTTCCTTGTACTCGACCAAATCACCCTCTCCAGGGAAATTTAAATATGAGGGATTGTGACTTAATTCCATAGGAAAAGTTTCTGCTAATTTTCCGCAAGGGCAAAAATCCCCAAACAAAATGTCTGCTATTGCTTCACCTATTGCCTGTCCTCCAAGGTATGTTTCCAAAATAGCCTTTACTTCACCAATCCAAGGCATCTCAATGGGAGATCCGTTACTTAGTATTACAACTGTCTTATTCTGGACCTGTGATACAGCTTCAATCAGCTTTATGTGATTTTGGGGTATACGCAAATGTTCTCTGTCATAGCCTTCAGATTCATAGCTTTCTATCAATCCTGCAAATATTACTGCCACATCGGATTTTGCTGCCACTTTTGTTGCCTCATCAATCAGATTCTCGTCTATTTTATCACTTTCTAAGTCATAGCCTTGTGAATATATAATTTCAGCCTTCTGATCCTTCGCATTTATTATTCCGTCATATGCGTTTGACAGGTATGTAGGACAAACATGCGAACTTCCTCCACCCTGGAATCTTGGCTCTTTCGCAAAAGCACCAATCAATGCTATTGTACCTTGCTTTTTCAAGGGCAAAATATTATCTTCATTCTTCAATAAAACCATCGATTCTCTAGCAACTTCCCTTGCCAATTCATGATGTGCTTTCTTATCAAAGGTTGCATTAGGCTTTTTACTGTCAACGCCCCTATAAATTATCCTCAATAACCTTTCTACAGTTCTGTCAAGAACTTCTTCCGACAATTCTCCGCTCGCTACAGCTTCTGCTATTTGCTTATCTCTGTCACCGCCACTATAAGGCATCTCTAGGTCCAAACCAGCTTTAAGCCCTTTTACTCTTTCGTTAACCGCTCCCCAATCAGATACGACAACCCCATCATGTTCCCACTCTTTTTTTAGAATATCCGTAAGCAAATAACGGTTTTCCGAACCATACTCTCCATTTACCCTATTATAACAACACATTACTGTCCATGGCTTAGACTGCTTTACTGCACCCTCAAAGCTTGCAAGGTATATTTCTCGCAAAGTTCTTTCATCAATGCTTGCATTAACTGTCAATCTCCTATGCTCCTGATTATTAGCACAAAAGTGTTTTAAAGATGCACCTACTCCTTGACTTTGCACTCCATTAATGTGGTTTGCAGCCATTTCCGAAGAGAGATAAGGATCTTCCGAAAAATACTCAAAATTTCTTCCGCATAAAGGTGAACGCTTAATATTAGCCCCAGGTCCAAGCAGAATAGAAACCCCCTCTGTCAGACACTCCTCTCCTAAAGCAATTCCAATTTTTTTAAGTAGATTTCGATCCCATGAACAAGCCATACCTACAGCTGTCGGAAAACAGGTAGCCGGAATACTATTGTTAACATCAGTTAACTGCGCACTTTCCAACTGTTTTCTTAATCCATTAGGACCATCTGTCATCATAATTGATGGTACTTCAAGCCTTTCAACAGCCTTAGTACGCCAATTATCCAAACCGGAGCATAAACTTGCCTTTTCCTCAATAGTCATTTCAGAAATAATCTTCTTTATATCTCTACTCATAATATATACCTCTTTCATAATATTTACAAATCAACACAAGTCTTCATAATAACAGGTATTCCAAAAAAATAACCGGTCATTTGCCATTTTAAAAAACTAACTTAAATTTTTTGCACTGCAAAATAATGTTCCTATATTTGAATACTTATAAGCTTTCATGATGGCCTTTACGACTCATATATTTATATATTATTTCTTAAAATCCCCTTATTATTTTTTTATTGTAACATAAACAAAAATAAATTTGTAAATAAATTTGACAATACGCATTTAGTATATTAAAGAGTACTTCCATATTAAACTACTTACCTACATTTATTTGAGAGGAATTTATAAAAATCCCCATCCCACTATTTTAGACCGAAAACTTTAGGGCTTTTAAGTCATGAACAAATCAAATTTTCCTGGTATTTATCACTAAGGGATAACGAAAAAATAACTTCCTATTCTCATATTGACAGAACATTATCAAATCAAGTTTTTTCGTTATCCCAGAGTTGGAACTTATATTTTAATCGTTCCTAAATAAGAAAGCAGTCATACATAATATTTCTTGTATGACCGCTTTATAAACTACCTACCAATAACTATAGTGAATTAAAACCCATTTTTCATTCCAAGCAATACCTGTCTCATAAGCCCAAAATCTATTGAATTAACATCACCATTTTTATCAACGTCAGCTGCTTCAAGCTGCTCATTTGTCAATGTTCTTGTACCAAGGAGGTACATTCTCAAATATCCAAAATCTATTGAATTGAAAGTTCCGTTACCATCTACATCACCTTTCACAACAGTTGTTCCGGAAGGTGTAGGTGTTGGCACAGGAGTTTTAACCGGAGTATTGATTGGTCCTGTCCCTGAAGGAGTAGTACCATCAGGCTCTGTACCATAAATCAATGTATCTCCTGCGTAAACCGTTATCGTGTTTGACTTAGTCGGCGTCTCTCCTGTTTTGAGTCCCTTAAATGAAGGGTCATTTGTAGGATCCCAATTAGAACCTGATTTTGCTGTCAGACGAAGCTGTAACTCAGCAGAATACTCCGACATCCCACCTGGATAAATATTTGTACTGTCTATATATTTAACTTCAACATAGTAAATGTTTTCTTTACCCGGATATGGCAAGAGCTGTGAAACAGTTGCATCCATATTGTTTTCTATGTAGTTTGTAGCGACTGTAACATCACTAGGATCAACTCCCTCTGAAAGATCCACATAATAATGATATTTCAAATCGCTAATCATTCTTGCCGGCCATGCTGAACGGTTGTTCAAAAATAATTTGAGGGCCATATCAGTTGATGCATTATTCATAATAATACCTTCAACAAAAAACTCATCTTCTTTTTCCTCAGGTTCAGGGAAGTTTGCAAGAGGAGTCCCTCCATGTTTAGCATACATACTACAAAGTGCTCCGACAAAACCAGCATTGTAGTCTGTTGCAACTTCATTGGCAACATAGTCAGAAATACTGTCAGTATATGTTCCAGTATCATCAGGACCACCTACAAGTGCACCGTAAAGAATATGTCTATGGTTTTCAGGAAAAATCAATTGATCGGTATATGAACCATGAGCTGTTCTGTGATGAGGATGCTCCGGTGGCTTTGTTCCGAAGCCACAAACATAGCTTCTTCCGGTACTTCCAAGAGCATAATCAACCTGTTTTTTGGCAAAAGTCTGATATCTATCCTTTAGTGTAGTATCTGATATGTCGTCGGCATAAACTGTTGCAAGGAAAGCTTCAGTCGTCGCATATCTTAATGCACCCCATCGATCGAGCCACGCAAGATCTCCGACATACTTAACCTTTTTACCTTCATATCCAACAGTCCACCAATCAAGATGTCTCTGAATATACTCATGATATTCTTGTTTGTCTGTTACTTTTGCAAGCATCAACATAGCTCCACTTAAAACATCATCCCAACAGTGTGCCCAAGTAAACTTGATTAAGTCCGATTGATTCTCTTTATTTTGAAGGGAAACAAGGGATTCTGCCTTCTTAAGATATGTATCGTCATCAGTCGCCAAATACAACCACACCGATGCCCACATAAGCTCGTCCTGCCAACCACTCCAAGATCTATAGAAGTTATTTGCTGCTACATAATCAGCATCACTTCTTGTAGCGTCAGATAGTGCGAATAAACTTTTTGCGTGTTTAAGATAAGTATCGTTTTTCAGAACTATTGAACCAATCGCAAGTGCAGCTGCCATTTGAGCAGTTACACAAGTAGGTTTACCAGTAAAAGTAGGCCTTACCATCTCTTTTTCTACAACCTCAACCGGCCCCCACCAAGCATGGTCTTTATCACCGTCTCCTATCTGGTATACTATACTGGTACCTTTATCACAAGAAACCAAATAATCCAGTACGAACTTTAAATTGTTTTCAAGATGAGTTTTTTGTCCTGAAGCTGCTATTTTGTCACCATATTCATACAATGCCCAACCTAACATAGATGCAGTATATGACATAGGCAGATTAAATTTAACGTGATCTCCTGCGTCATACCACCCGCCTAACACACTGTCATTCATTGTTGCGTCACCACGCCACTCAACACGGTTCCACTCAGGCAATGGACCTGCTTGTTGGCACTCATAGAAATAAATAGCTTTTTGAAGAGCTTCAGCATAGTTATAACTTCCGGCTGCAGATACCATCATAGTTGATGGTAACAAGGTCAAAAGCATAGCTAATGCCAATAAGAAACATACTGTCTTTTTCAATTTAGATTCCTCCTTATAAATAATAAAAAATGCTTAAAATAAGATTAAAAACTTTGTTACCTTATTTTAATATTTGATTAAGTAATTCCAAAAATCAACTCCAATTTGTGATGTTATTTTTATGTACCTTTAACCTATACTAAAATAAGTTCGTAACAAAGGATTTTTTTGAGTTCCTTATAAAGAGTTTTTTAAGTTCCCTTCTCAGTATTTTAACTTGTCTTTTCAAGAACAAGAACTGTCTTTGTCCTCTCTGCATTTCTCAAAGCATTCATGCAGCCATCAAAATCTTTATCGAGTTTGTATTGTTTAAGAGCATCATTGTATAGGTCAAGTGCATTCTCGTAATATTCAACATTATTATCCATTTCAGCAATGTCATAAAATATATTTCCAATATCAACTTTCACCTGACCATGCTGAGCCTTCAACTCTTTTAATTTGAGTATCCCTTCAAATTCATTAGCAGCCAAAAGCAAATTCTTCTTTCTATCTTCATGCTTTGATAATTCCAAATAACATAACCCCTTTGACTGCTTGATCCATCCACAAATATGGGGACGGTTAAAACAATCAAGTTTTTTTTCGACGGTTTCAAATTCACTTAACGCTTCCTTGTATTTCATGTTATCAATTAATTGTCCTGCCTTATCCATAGCTTTTAGCACTTTTCTAACCGGATACTCATAAGCATATGTGTACAACTCACGTATTACTACAATTATTAATGCCGATATGAATATCTGGATAATCAAATTAATATATAACTCCTCAATAATTATTCTGTCTGCAAAATATCTTCCTATCATGGAATAAATAATACTGATAAGCCCTACGATAAATACAAAAATAGCTATAAGCCAAATTTCCCTAGGCTTATAGTGCATATAAGACTTTAAGAAAGTCTTATGTGCAAAAAAATTCATAAAGACTATGAATATACTGCCTGCAAATAATCCAACTCCAAACCACAGATTCTTCAGATTAACTAAATCTCCAATGGGATTTTTGAATAAAAGGTAATTTGCAGAAAGCACCATAATAATAGCAGCAACCAAAAACAAGCCTGGCTTTCTCTTCACTTAATACTCCTCCTAAAATAAAATTATTTAGGAATTATTGATTTGAGAGAATGATTAAAGAAATGAAAATACAAAAATATACAACAACTATTATAAAGCGAAGGATGTTAACTCATTTTACATGTATAACAATATTTATAATTCAAATTAACTTAATAAAACCAAAATTCCCCTAAAATATATTCTTTCTATAGTCTAATTATAACACTGTTTAAGATAAAAATAAATATTAAGATACACATAAAGTTAATTTTTCTTTAAGTCGTTCATAATAGTTAACTTTCTAAATTCCATAGAATACATGAAGAAAGAAAACAATGTAGAGAACACTGCAACAAAAACAAACATATTAATAAGAATACCTGCATAGGTATTTGTACTTCGTTGTGAATGAAGTATTATGGTCATAACAATAGCAAGGGAAAAAATAACAGTAGTCATCTTACCGTACCAATTTGCCTGTACGACAAAATTTACTTTCTTATAAATCAATACACTTCCTGCAACCATAAATACTTCTTTTGCTAAAACTATTATTAAAACAGGTATGGGTATTATTTTTTGCACGGTGAGTATAGCTAATGCTGTCAACTGCATAGCTTTATCTGCTAATGGATCAGCTAATTTTCCAAAGGAAGTAATCAAATTAAATTTTCTTGCTATTACCCCATCTAAAATATCAGTAATACATGCACTTACAAAAATTATAATTGCCACAAGAAACTGTTCATTATATAAGTAATATCCAAAAACAGGGACAAGCAAAAATCTGATTAAGGTAAGAATATTTGGAATATTCACTTATTCACCACCTGATATTTTTTTGATTATTTTAAGCAATACATAGTCTTTTATTTATCCTCTTGTGCAACTCTTAACATTAAGTTGTATATATCCGGAGCACATTTTTTCATGTTAAGAGGTTTTAATGTCTTATCTGTCCATACATGCATAGTTTCACCATAATTTATTAATACGTTTTCATTCTTTTTAAAAATTTCATAATAAAATGTAATTCTTGTAAAGGATATCTGTTTAATTTTTGTTGTAACAAGCAATTCATCTTCGTACTTTGCAGAACCTTTATAACAACTCCTCAATTCTAACAAAGGGAGCATACATCCCTTTTTCTCAATATCAGAGTATGACATCCCAATTCCTTTTATAAAATCAGTCCTAGCAACTTCGTACCAAATAGGATAATTCGAATGATGAACTATCCCCATTTGGTCAGTTTCAGCATATCTTACCACAATATCCGTCTTAGAAGTATACATAATCTCCACCTTTAATTTGCCCAATAAAAATTAAAATAAGCATTTTTTATTTAAATTTAGGTGATTCCAAAAACTTTGCAATCGCCATTTCAAAAAATTTGATTTACATTTTTTAAATGGCAATTACAAAGCTCATAGACCTCAGCTTACAAAGTCAGTATTTTACTTAATCCAATTAACTCCTCAGGTAAAGCTTTTTTCATGGCAAGACCTTCTTCTAAATCAATATCAATAACAATATTATTCTTTACAGAAATCACTTTATTCCTGCCTCCAGATTTTAACACTTCAACAGCCTTAAGCCCCATCATACTTGCCATAACCCTGTCTTGAACAGTTGGACTTCCACCACGTTGAATGTGTCCTAGTATTGTTGCCCTTGCCTCAATACCGGTTTTCTCTGTTATCTCCTTTGCTATTTCAATAGCTTTTCCTTCAACACCTTCTGCTACAATAACGGTATAATTCCTTTTACCCCTATTGCGTCCTTCAATTATAGGTTTCAATACATCTTTATCGAGATCATAAGGTTTTTCAGGTAATATTACAGCTTCTGCCCCTCCCGATATACTTACATTAACTGCTATGTACCCAGCATGTCTCCCCATAACTTCAAGAACGCTGCATCTTTCGTGGGAATATGCAGTATCTCTTATTTTGTCTATTGCATCCTGTACAGTATTTAATGCAGTGTCATAACCTATTGTATATTCGGTGCAACCAATATCATTATCAATGGTACCCGGAATGCCTACAACATTCATACCGAGTCTACTTATATCTCTAGCTCCTTTATAAGAGCCATCCCCTCCAATAACAACCAACGCATCGATGCCAAAAACTTTAGCCATTGCCATTGCCTTGTTAAGGCCTTCTTCAGTTTTGAACTGCGGTGATCTTGCTGTTTGTAATATTGTTCCGCCTCTCTGTATTATGTCGCCTACAGATCTTGCAGTCAATTCCTCGATATCACCATTAATCAAACCGTCAAATCCTTTTCTTATACCCATTACTTTTAATCCATAGTATATACCGGATCTTACTACTGATCTAATAGCAGCGTTCATTCCAGGGGCATCACCACCACTAGTAAGTACACCAATTGCCTTTATATCACTCAATATAATCGCTCCTTTTTTATCACCTTAAAAGGCTAAGTAAAAACTCCCGTTTTTATCACTTTATTCGAAAGAGGTTAAATTAAACCCGTGTCAATATTGATAAACACGGGATAATCTAATCTTTCCTATTCACATAATAAAAACAACTTAATATCCCTTTTCAATAATTACACTGTGTGCTTCTTCAACTTCTGCCTCCGGAACAAGTACTTCATAGTAATTATCATTATTCTCATGATTCTTACTTATTGGTCTCAATTTAACTAATATACCTTCATCGGTCAACAAATCCTGCATTGAAGTGGCGATCTCCCTGCTTTGAGCCATATACACCACTGTCCACATATAAACACGCCCCTTTTTTAGGTGATTTCAAAAAACTCTTTAACGAAACGTTTCAAAAAACTTGGTTTAATGGGTATCTCCCATAAATTTTGAGCAAAGAATTTTTTGAAACATCCTTATTCACCTGAAAGAATTTCTCCATGCCGACATAACACTTTAGCTTTTCCCCTTATCTTTATCGCAGAAGTATTCTCGGTAAATTGGGCTATAAGTAGTTCACCCTTATCGAGTTTCTCAGTATGGTGAAATTTCGTATCGCGGCCTCTGGTAAGACCAATAATATTTACACCATTTTCTTCAGCTTTTATTATAATATAATCACCTGATACTTTTTCGTTTTCCCAATCCAAATAAAACCACCTCGTCATAACTATATATTAATTTAAAGCAAAAATCAATACGAATTTTAAATACGGGTCCATCACCTCCATATACTGTGATACTTATAAACTTGCATATTAAGGCCATTTCAAAAAATAACTTATTCAGTATTTAGGTCATAAAGCCAATCATGGAAGCTTAAAAGCTTCCAAACAGAAGAACATTATTTTGCTACGCAAAAAATGCAAATCAAATTTTCTGAAATGGCAAGTGACCAGTTATTTTTTCGGAATCACCTAATAAAGATATCAATACTTATTTATTATCGTATTATTTCAAATTTAATTAATGTTTTTTTAGGTAATTTCAAAAATGTTGTATTGGTTATTTTTTGAAATAGCCTTACTATACAACCTTTACATTTTCTTCTCCAAGCCTTTGTATCAATTCAGACATAACACAGTCATTTAAAGCTACCCAAAAGTTTTTGTCCAATATTTTCCCCTTCTTCTCACCTTCATTACATATACATACGGGAGTATCTCCATTAAAGTATTTCAGTAAGGCCAACAACGATTCCCTCTTATCTTCCTCCATATTAGGGTTTATCCTTAAATAAACCTTCTGTATCTGCATTTTTTTTAGCGGGCTTATTTCCTCACATATTATTTTAGGTTGCTCTTCTTCCTTAATACTAACTCTTCCCTTAATAAGAATAATATTTTCTTCAACAATAAACTTAGCATACTTCTCGAGTATTGTCGGAAACACAATAACTTCCATCATACCATACAGATCTTCTAGAGTTAAAAACGCCATCAAATTATTATTTCTTGTAGTTTTAGTCTTCTTTGATGTAATTATTCCTCCAACTACAACATTCATACCATCCGAAATGCTTTTTTCATCCTCTAAAGAATAGTTATCTTCATTATGATTTAGGTCAATGTTCAAATCCGAACTATATAAAGTGACCATTTTATTGAGCTCTTCGTCAAACTCACTTAGTGGGTGTCCTGAAATATATAGCCCAAGCATATCTTTTTCCATAGATAAAAGAACTTTATTGGGATATTCATTTATATCAGGATATATATCCTCCTCTTCATAAATACCTGACTCTCCGGATTTTATCTTGTCATCCGCAGTTGTCGACATTTCAAATAGTGACATTTGCCCATCCATATTGCGCTTTTTTATCTGAGCAATGCCCTCTAGCATTTTCTCAAAAACAGCAATAAGCCTTGATCTATATACGCCCAATGAATCGAATGCTCCACTTTTAATAAGACTCTCTATGCACCTCTTATTTACTTCCCTACCATCAATTCTGTCGCAAAAATCCCTGAAAGACCTGTAATTTCCACTCGCTTTTCTTTCATCAATGACTGACTTTACAGCACCTTCTCCTACGTTTTTAACAGCTGCCAATCCAAATCGTATTTTGCCGTTTACTACAGTAAATTTAATTTGACTTTCATTAATATCCGGAGGTAAAACTTCAATATTCAAAACTTTACATTCATAAACATACTGGGATATTTTATCACTGCTTCCTAAAAAGCTGTTTAGTAGAGCTGCCATAAACTCAACAGGATAATAGCATTTAAGCCATGCTGTCTGATAAGCTACTACTGCATATGCTGCGGCATGGGATTTATTGAAGGCATAGCTCGCAAAATCCATCATCTCATCAAAAATTTTATTAGCTGTTACTTCACCCACACCATTTCTTACACATCCCATTACTATAATATTTCCGTTTTCGTCATCTATACCATGTATAAAATTTTTCCTTTCCTGTTCCATAACACTTATTTTCTTTTTTGACATTGCACGACGTACCAAATCGGATCTTCCCATGGAATAACCACCAAGATCTCTTACTATCTGCATGACCTGTTCCTGATAAACCATACATCCATAGGTTACATTTAAAATATCTTCAAGAAGAGGATGGTCATATTTTAGCCCTACCGGATTATTTTTATTTTTTATATACCTAGGAATCTGATCCATTGGCCCAGGACGGTATAAAGAAATTCCGGCAATAATATCTTCCAGCGATGTAGGCATCAGTTCCTTCATAAACTGAGTCATACCTGCACTTTCAAGCTGAAAAACTCCCGAGGTTCTACCCTCTCCAATTATTTTAAAAACATTAGGATCATTCATCTCAAGCCTGTCAATGTCTACTATGATGTTATAATTGCTATATATCAAATCTACTGCATCCCTAATAACAGTAAGCGTTCTAAGCCCTAAAAAGTCCATCTTCAAAAGACCCATTTCTTCCAATTGTCCCATTGGGAACTGAGTTGTGATACTTTCATCGTTCTTCTGAAGTGGTACATAATTGGTTATGGGTTCCTTAGAAATAACAACACCTGCTGCATGAGTAGAAGCATGTCTTGGCATACCTTCAAGAAGCCTTGCTGTATCTATGAGTAATTTTATATTGCTGTCCTGTTCATATTTTGACTTAAGCTCTGGATTCATCTCTAATGCTTTTTCAATGTTCATTCCAATTTGCATAGGAATCATTTTAGCTACAACATCCACTTCATTATAGGCTATATCCAATGCCCTTCCCACATCTCTAATCGCACCCCTTGCAGCCATTGTACCAAAAGTTATTATTTGGGCAACCCTGTCCTCTCCGTATTTCCTGACAACATAGTCAATTACCTCTTGCCTTCTCTCATAGCAAAAGTCTATATCTATATCAGGCATTGTAACCCTCTCAGGATTTAGAAAGCGTTCGAAAAGCAAATTATACTTTAGTGGATCAATATTGGTTATGCCTAAAGAATACGCAACAAGACTTCCTGCTGCAGAACCTCTACCCGGGCCAACAGGTATACCATTGTCCTTTGCATATCTTATAAAATCTCCAACAATCAAAAAATAATCTACATACCCCATCTGCTTTATAACAGAAAGCTCATATTCCAACCTTTCAGTCTTGTCCTCAATATTTTCGCCGAATATACGTGTCAAGCCTTCATAGCATAATTCTTTTAGGTAATCATAGGCATCCCTGTTATCCGGTATACTAAACATCGGTAAATGTAGCTTTCCGAATTCAAGTTCAACATTGCACATTTCAGCTATCTTTAATGTATTTGATACAGCTTCCGGTATATTTATAAAAACCTCGCTCATCTCCTCGGGAGATTTCACATAGAAGTCATCAGTAGAAAACCTCATTCTGTCTTCGTCATTTATATTCTTACCTGTCTGTATGCATAGCAAAATCTCATGGGCTCTCGCATCTTCTTTTCTTAGATAATGGGCATCGTTTGTAGCAACAAGAGGAATTTCCATCTCCTTCGAAAGCTTCACAAGCTGGCTGTTTACAAGTTTTTGTTCCTCTATACCATTGCTCTGTACTTCAAGATAGAAATTACCTTTGCCAAAGATGTCATTATACCTTTTAGCAACCTTTTTTGCCCGCTCAAAATCATTATTCATCAATGCCTTAGGTACATCCCCTGAAAGACATGCACTCAAAGCAATTAACCCTTCACTATAGCGTTCAAGAATTTCAAAGTCAATCCTTGGCTTATAGTAAAACCCCTCTGTAAAACCTATCGATACAATTTTCATTAAGTTTTTGTAGCCTTGGTTATCCTTTGCCAAAAGTACCAAATGCCCGGGATCAGAATCCGCAATGCCCTGTTTATCGTGTCTGGTCCTTTTGGAAGTGTATACTTCACAGCCAAGTATTGGCTTTACGCCATTTTCAACTGCTGCCTTGTAAAAGTCCACCACCCCGTACATTACACCATGGTCGGTAATGGCAATACTATCCATACCCAATTCTTTTGTTCTCTTTATTAGATCTTTTATTCGATTTGCTCCGTCAAGCAAGCTATATTCAGTATGGACATGTAAATGCACAAAATTCCCCAAAATTCATCATCCTCTATATTTCAAGGGATTCTTCTTACAAGATTCCCTTACTTTATTTTTTTTTATATTATAACATGTCGGAATGCAAGCTACAATCAAGTACTGACAAAGGGATAAAAAAGGGTTGCGTCTTCTGCAACTCAATATTTTGTTTCTTGGGAAAAATTAATGCACTTTCTTAAGAAACAAAAAAGGAGCGTTGCACCGTGTCTTTAACCATCGGTACAACACTCCATTTCGTTGTTATTTCATTACTTCATCAATGCTTCTTTTAATCCATTATAAGCTGGTTTTGGATTGAAATTATTATCATAAATTAATGCTCTACGCCCTATCCTGGGAAAACATCTATCATACCTAATAAATATTTCCTCACATATCCAAAATCTAAAGAGTTTACATCCCCACTTGCATCAACATCAGCATTTGCAAGATTTGCACCTGTAAGCGGTGCCATGCCAAGTAAATGTAATCTTAATGCTGCTAAATCAAGAGAATTAATATCTAAATCACCATTTAAATCCCCTAAAATTCCTGCAGGTTTAGAAGTAGGAGTTGCAGTAGGTGGTGCAGTAGGTGGTACAGTAGGTTGTGTTGAAGTGCCTTTAAATATTAAAGGTGCAAATTGGTATAAACTATCCTTCCAAAACGTCATATCATGACCACCATTTACAGCATACCAAGTATGAGGAACATTCTTTTGAGTTAGATAGTCATGAACTCCTTTAGATGTATTTAATAAACCATCCTGCAAGCCACATGAAATAAAAATAACCTTCATATCTTGTATAACTTTTGCTGGGTCTGGTACAAGTACACTTGGTTGCTTTGTAGTTGGTGCAGATGAAAATCCTCCAACATAGGCAAACAAGTTCATATACCCAAATCCAAAATTCAAGGACTGTCCTCCACCCATTGACAACCCTGCAATTGCACGGTTTAGACGGTCAGTTAATACTGGGTACTTGGATTCAATATAAGGAATCAGATCTCTAGTTAAGTCATATTGAAAATTATCGAAAGCCGCTATCTTTTCAGCTGAGTAAATATCACCGCTCGCACTATCATTGGTCATAGCACGTCCATTAGGCATTACTACAATCATCGGCTCAAGTTTGTTCTCAGCATATAAATTGTCCAGAATGTTCTGCGGATTGCCTTGAAGCCATTCTGTGTGGTCCCCGCCAATACCATGCAACAAATACAATACATTATACTTTTTGCTGGTAGAATAGTCAGGCGGCAAATAAACCGATGCTTTACGGTTGGCCTTGGTAGTAGTTGAGTAATAGGTAACCGTTTCTACCTTACCGTGTGCTATGTTACCCCTATACTGATCAAAACCTGATGGTGCTGCTTGCGTAACAGTTGTTGTAGCAGTAAAAAGTGTAAATAGCATAGTGAAACTCAACGCCAAGCCTATAATACTCTTCTTAATCATAATATTCCCTCCCTATAATTTATATAAGCGGCATTTACAATAGTAAGTACCGCTCTATAGCAATACTTATTGAACTATAAAAGTACTCAAGAAAGATACCTAATTATCAGCAAAAACGGGGCATAGCACTATGTTTACAACACTAGCGCAATACCCCAATTTTTTATAATTACTTCATCAATGCTTCTTTTATTCCATGATAAGCTGGCTTTGGATTGAAATTATTATCATATATCAGCCCTCTACCTGTTCCTGGGAATGTCTGAGGAATCCATGAATACTTATCTGTAAAGCCCCAAACAACAAATGTCTTAACATTATCATTTCTCAAAGCAATCTCCATCAAGGACTTGTAATTGCTTCCCTGTGTATTGAACCCGTTAGTTTGATTTTCTGAATCATTCATACGAATATCCAGCTCAGTAAATGATACCTGTAATCCAAGAGCTGCATATCTCTTTACATTCTGTTCTATTGCTGCTAACTGGGAAGAACTCATTCCATTGATAAAGTGACATTGGAAACCTACTCCATCAATTGGAATTCCTCTTTCCTTCATGCTTTTAATCATGTTATACGCTGTATTGGACTTCGCTCCCATGTCTTCTATATTATAATCATTATAGAAGAGAAGTGCATCAGGATCAGCCTGTCTTGCAGTCTGGAATGCAATATCTATAAAATCATTACCTATTTTATTTGTCCATACACTTCTTCTAAGTCCATTACCACTATCGTCACAAGCTTCGTTGACAACGTCCCATTCTGCAACTTTTCCCTTGTAATGCTGCATAGTCTTAGTAATGTGGTTATTCATTGCAGAAATCAGTCCATCACGACTTCCACTCCAATTTCCCATCCATCCAGGTAGTTGAGAATGCCATACAAGAGTATGTCCACGCACCTTCATATTATTGCTCATAGCAAAGTTAACTAATTTGTCTCCGTTACTAAAGTTGAAATTATTTTGTGAAGGCTCTATAGCATCAACCTTCATTTCATTCTCAGCTACAACCATTGCAAATTCATTTTTTAGAATATTATCATAAGTTCCGCCAGTTTGATTAGAGAACCATTGACTGTTAACACATGTACCAAAGGTTATACCCTTTGCTGCTGCCAATTGATGCAAGGAAGTTCCTTTAGGTGCCGGAGGCGTTGTTTGTACTGGTATATATGGTGTAGGTGTCGCTATAGCTTGTCCAGGAAAAGAAGATATAATACCTAATAAATATTGTCTTATAAATCCAAAGTCTAAAGAGTTTACATCGCCATCTATATTAACATCAGCATTTGCAAGATTTACTCCTGTAAGGCTAGTTATACCTAGCAGATGAGCTCTTAATGCAGCTAAATCCAGAGAGTTTACACCTGAATCGCCATTTAAATCTCCCAAAGTTCCGGTGGTATTTCCTCCACCATTTCCTTCAGTGAATATGAACGAATCAGTATTGGTAGCTCCATTGAAGCAAAGGTATAAATCTTGTATACCTGTAGCACCGCTAACGTTAGTAGTCAATTCCTGATAAGTACCCCAATCACCAGTTGGAGCAACATCTAAAGAACCTATAAGAGTACCGCTTGTACTACCAAGTCTTAATTGAATAGTTGTGGTAGTGGTTTCACCATTTGCAACTTTTGCAGTGAAGGATTTTGCTCCACTTCCGAAATTTACATTTTTATATACAATGCTATCACCATTTTGTATATATCCTACACCAGTACCAAATGATTTAGCCTCTGTACCATTTATAGCATCAAAATCCTCTGCTTCTATTGTTGAAAAAGCAGACTTCGTGCTAGGTGCAGCAGTAGGTTGATTTGGATCGCTGGTTGGTGTTTGGGATGGTGTATTGGCATTATCTTTGAATAAATCAGGTAATACATTATAAATGTACTGATTAACATAACCCCACCAATGTGTACCACCCTGTGCCACCATAAAATAGAAGTTTCCTTGTATCGGATCGTTTGAATATATGAAAGTATCTGTTAACTTTTTCAGTTCATCTATCTGAGGTTTCATATTGGGATATGCAATATCTTCACTGCCTGTAGCACAGAACACCTTAAAGTCATGTGGTGCTTTATAACCGTATTTCTTTGGAATACTTGCCAGATATGCTGCTATTTGTTGGGCACTAGAACCCCCAGATTTATCCCAACAGTCACCGCTATATGGCATATAATATTTGATATATTCAAGGCAGTTAATATATGTATACCAAGTACATACTGAACCCATTGAGAATCCGCCAAATGCTCTGTGATCTCTGGAAGCCTTCATATCAGCAGTGCTTGTTGATGCTAAATATGTATTATATTTGGTTTCAACCTGTGGAATAATTGATTTGGTCAATTCCTGATGGAAAGTAGCCTCACTATTAGTACCCTTGTAAAATGAAGGTGTAACAAATATAGCCGGTTCAATATTTCCCTTTGCAATCATGTTATCGATTATTACCTTTAATTCCTTGTTCTGACCTGGTCCTCCGAATAATAATGTCTCATCTTCACCGCCACCATGCATCAGATATACAACATTATACTTTTTGGAAGTATCAGACTGGCTATATCCGTTAGGAAGATAGACATAGAAATTTTTAGTAGCGTTACCCCAAGTGTAACTTAACTTTTCAATAGTACCTTGTTTTGAACTCATGTTTTTGTACTCATTTGGAAGCGGTTTGTAATACTTCTCACCAGCTGCAGATGCCGGTAGATTAACAGAAGCCACTATGCCGAAAACCATTATGCTCGACATAATAAAAGTCAGCCCCTTTTTTAGACCTTTTTTCAAAAACATAATTAATCCTCCTATAAAATTAAATTAAATTATTACCTTCAAACCTATTTACCAAGGTATGTTAGTAATAT
>JAEZUI010000240.1 GCA_023421115.1 Bacillota bacterium
GCCGGTGCCCACGCATAGGGGTCATCTTTGTCAAAGTAGCTGTCTGTTGCACCTAAATCGTTTTTTGCAGTTCTTTTCCATATAGCATATGAGTTGTGTCCGTAGTCGGGGTCTACTATGGGGATATCTACATTAAAGGTGTCACCCACAATTTCAGAATAAGTAATATTGTTTTTTGTGTAGAAATGTAGCTTTGGTTTTGCGTTGAAATATATTTTGTTATCCTTTAATTCTATAATTGGTTTGTCATAAAATAAATCTTTAATTGGTATGGTTTTATTTGTTTTTTGCACAGTTAACGTAGATGAACAATAGATTTTTAGTTTTGCTGTTTTTTGCAATTTGTTATAAAGATTTTGTTCTAAGGGAATCTCAAAGATAATTTTTTCGTTAATTAGTTGTTCTAAAATATCTTCGTTAGTCAAATCATATTTTAGATCTTTGTCATTTATGATCAATCCTTTATAACTCCAATATCCACCACTGTGATGCCACAATTCAATAGTGTTTATTTCTGGATTCATCTCGCCAACTATTATATTAGTTGGTTTATTATCAATACCGTCCAGCAAAACTTCAATGGTTTGATTTTCTGCAATAACTATATTAGGATAAAAAATACCGAATATAATCGTTAAAAAACAAATAAATGTAAATAATATAGAACTGCTAAATAACCTCTTCATCATATACCTCCAAAATTTGATTGACTACCATTTAAACATTTTGCTCATATCAAAATTGTCTGTATATTTTTCTTGTGGGAATAAAGATGTATATGGGACAAATTCAACTCTTTTATTACTACCGTCTAATAAATAAACTATTTCTAGAATACCGGTATCATCCATTTGCAAGTGATCTATAGAAATTACTATGTGAAAGCCTTCAATATTATGGGTATCTTTTATTTGAGTAACTTCTTTCTTGAATGAACCTTCCTTAGGTATTTGACAACCTGGTACACGGGTAATTGGGTTATAACCTATTGATGGACCGTCTATTGTATGTATTCTAATACCTAAACTCCACTCATAACCCTCTGGAATCTCAGGATAATCGCACTTGATATAATACTTGCCATCTTCCTTAATAAACGATAATTGATTAGCTAACTTTAATAAAAACTCTTTAGATTTCTCAACGGTTATCCTTTCATACTCATCCACATCGGTAACATTGTTGAACGCAATTCCATCATAGTAGGTAACAGTTCCTGCCTGAGGTGTTGGAAGTGGAGCAGGGGAGACATTGGCATCAAATTTAATGTACACTGATTTTGTAGCTTGATCCCAAACAACACTAGCACCTAAAGCTTCACTCACAAAGCGTATTGGGACAAAAGTTCTGGATTCTTGTAGGAGTGCTACAGTGTCCATTTGATAGCTCTTATTATTTATCTCATATTTTTTCAATCCAATAGTCAGAACAACATTTCTGCTATTTAAAGCTACTGTGACTTTTTGTGTATCACCCTTCCAATCAACTTTTGCGCCTAAAGCTTCACTAACAAACCTAACGGGTACTTGGGTTCTCCCATTTGCATCTATAAAAGGTTGAGCGTCGGGGAAGCTTACTTTGTCACCATTAACTACCACTCTAAGAGGCATTTCTGCTACTCCAACAGTTGAATTTAGAGTTGTAATTGCAAAAACCATAGTTATAATCATCATCATTTTTTTTAGCATAGATATTTCCTCCCAAAAGTTTGTGTTATTTATATGAATGGTTACTGATAATAATTATTGCAAGACAAAACAGAATATTTAAGATACTTCAATTTTTTATCGGCATATTGGCTAAGTTTGTTAAGGAAAACTTTGTAATATGTCATTATTATAACCTATTAATATGTTTCAAGATAGGGATTTAGATTAATTCATAACTGTTTGATTATTTTTTTGAGAATATGATATAATTTATAATAATTGTTGGGGATTATTGGAGGATAAGCGGATGAAAATAAAAAGTTTAGATCTTGAAGAATTTGCAGTATTCCATGACTTAAAGCTAGAATTATCACCAAACATAAATATTATTACAGGGTTTAATGGTGTGGGCAAAACTATTATCCTCAAAGTTTTATATAGTTTAGTCAAAACAATTGAAGACATAAATAATGAGCTGACTAACCCTAAAGTAGGTAGAGTATCTGTTGAAAAAAGTAAAGAAATGTTAGCTTCAAAGATAATAGGTGTGTTTATGCCAGATGAAGGAAGGATTGGTAGGCTTGTAAGTCGTAAAGTAGGCAGAGGAAATGCAAATATTAGTGTTAAGTTAGAACAAGACAAAAAGATAGGCATTAGACTATCAACGTTAATGGAAAAAAATATAGATATATTAGATGACCTTAGAGATATTAAGAGTAATATTCAAACGCTTTTTATTCCACCTAAAGAAATCATATCTGCTGCTTCCAATTTCTTTAGCATATATGATAATTATCATATTGATTTTGAAGAGACCTATTATGATTTGAATAAGGTTCTCCTTAAACCGTTAACAAAAGGTAAGAACTCAAAAGAGCAGAATGCAATATTAGAAAAGTTTGAAGATATAATTAAGGGCAAAGTTAGAATGAAGGATAACAAATTTTATATAAAAGGAAAAGACATAGGAGAAATAGAAATGGGATTGGTTGCAGAAGGAGACAGAAAACTTGCTACTATTCTGCATCTTGTATCTAACGGTACTCTTAACTCTAATACTGTCCTGTTTTGGGATGAACCTGAGTCAAATTTAAACCCAAATAGAATGAAATATATTACACAGGCACTAGTGGAACTTGCAAAAATGAATGTACAGATTTTTCTTACAACTCACAGCTATTTTCTTCTTCAAGAGTTTTCAATGTTTGCGCAATATGAGGCGAAGAAAAATGATTTGGGTGTAAACTTTATTTCCCTTTATGAAGAAGACGGTCAAATTCTTTCGGATTGTGCGCCGCAGGCCTATGATTTAAAGCACAATTCAATTGTTGAGGAATTTGAAAGCTTGTATAATCGGGAACAGGAGAAGTTATATGATAATTAGAGAGGGAAGTCTCCAATTTGAGTTTGCCGAAGGAGTAAAAGCAATAAAGTTCGATGAAACATCATATTACAAAATATTTAAAGATTGTATGCTTGGAAATAAAGGCGTAGATATTATTGCATATGACGATAAACATTTTACACTAATTGAAATAAAAGATTTTGAAGGCTATGAGAACAATAAGGAAAATATTAAAAGGCTGATGACAAATAGCCAAGAAACTGAAACTCTTGATGATGAAGTTTCCCAAAAAGTGCGCTCAACAGTAGCTGCTATATTTGGTAGTCATATTAATCAAGATAAGGATTTAGATGAATATTTTGAAGCTTTAAAAGGTAGGAAGAGTATTACAAATGAATTCATACCTACAGTAGATGTTATTTTGTTTGTTGAGGGTGATATTTCAAAAATGGTACGAAAAAAGGGTTTAAAGCAAGAAACTACTGTGGCATTTAAAGTAATTCAAGATAGTCTAAAAAGAAAACTTAGATGGTTAACAGGCAGAGTATCTGTAGAAAATATGGAATTTAAAAAAGCACAAAGGTATTTTAGAGTAAAGAGGGTTTAAAGCTTATTAATTAATAATTTCAGAGTTGAGAATTTACTACAAGGGGAATAAGTACAAACGATAACAGGCGAAGTTAAGAATGGAGTTTAATCTATGATTGCTAAAGTAAAAATTTCAGTCCTTTGTGTGGTTGTATTACTTTTGGTTGGTTGTAATGATATAAGAAGTATACAAAATGCTAAGAATCAATTAGATCAGATTGAAGCAGTTGGATACAATTCAATCGATGATAATATAATTAAATATGGTGAATATGATTATAAGAACCTTGGGAGTTTCCGGAATCAAGCGGTTATGCTGTTAGAAACCTTTGTTATATGAGGCGTTTTGCTAAAATGTTTTCTGATTTTGCAAATCTGCAAGTGGCGCTTGCGGGTTTGACGTGGTATCATTTGCAGTGTTTGATGGACAAAGTTCCCGATAAATCTATGTCCCTTTGGCATGCCGATAAAAGTCTTGAAAATGGATGGTCGAGAAATGTTCTTTTTTACCAAATCGAATTTATCTCATTCAGTATGGATACAAAAAAGTGAAAAAGCAGACACAATAAAGGTCTGCTTTTTCAGTTATGGGCTTATATAATCAGCTTGAAACTTGAAACCCATATTTATCTTATTATAACATTTTGGTCATCGTAAAGAGTGCCGTTTACAGTGACAAAAATATTATCCATTGAAGGTAAACCGCTTACATTTAGGCCTTTGAAGGCATAATTGTTAAGTGTGAAGTTGTCTGATCTTACATTGATTAAGTATTCGCCATCTTTCATATTTATGTAGGTGTAAAGCTTGTTGTTTTTAGGCGGGGCAACCCTGAAGGTTATAACTGTTGTTTCTTCAACTTTATATATATCGCCGTGTTTTATATACTCTCGGTATTTGAATTGTGTTTTGCTGTTTTCAGTATTTGATTCACTGTAGCCTTCAAGGATTTCTTTAAAAAATTGATGGGTTTGATCGGCTTTCGTACTGTCATCGTAGTGTTCAAGTTTTGTTTCTATCTTATCGTAGGTGGTTTTAATGTCTAGCATGTCCATGCCGAATATTTTGTCATTACCGTTGTGGAGGTCAAGACTTTGATAATTCTTGCCGTCGCTTGTGTATAGCATATTTGATGTGTAGTGAAAGGAATTTTTTAGCTTGTTTACCAACTCGGTGTGTTCATTGGTAGAAGCAGAAGTATCTTTATATTGGACGGTTTTGACGGTGCAAGTGTATTCGCCTAAAGGATTAAAGTAATAGCCTGATTTTATCGGCCAATCATATTTTTGTAAGCTCCTGTCCGATGCAAAGACAGCATTGGGATAGTATTCTTTGCCATAGTTCATTTCGCGGGCGTTCTTTCTGTCATAATTATATAGGCTGGTCATTGAATTTTTGACAGACCAAATAACATTGGCGGTGTTCTGCTGAGTGAAAGTTCGTTGATACTGTCCGTCAACTTTTGTCCAATTATAGGGAGTGTTTGAAGTGTCTAGGTGGCACATCAAGCGTAATACATCAAATTTATAAGGGTCACTAATCCAGAATAGATCTCTCTTCCAACCACTGTTCTCAACTGTATTTCTAAAGCTTCTTGACGATATGGAGGGCATTTTTTCTCGTCCATTGTATATAAATGCTCGGATTTCTCTTGTGTCGCTTCCGGAATTAAATGATGCAGAAGTAGAACTTGTATCGGAATATGTTTTAACTGTAGGAATCCCAAACTCGTCTATTGTTGTGCTTTTGTAATAATACCTA
>JAEZUI010000254.1 GCA_023421115.1 Bacillota bacterium
GTAGAGATATATGATGTAGATTCAAATATATTAAGTGGTTCATATTTTTCAGGCAATACTAGTGAAAAGGCTGATATATTAGTTGGTACAGGGGACTATTATGATAGAGTGTATTCATATTCGGGTTGGGGTGAATCGGAATATAGTCTTAACGTCAATTTATCAACGCCAGATCAGTATGAAATAAATGATAGTGTAGCATCAGCAAGGGGAGTACTTGTAGATAGTTCGTCTTTTGGTACTATTGATAATATTAAAGATGTAGACTACTTTAGAGTTGAAATTGAAGAGACTGAAAACTATGTATTTGAACTTCAGAACATTCCTGAAGGTAAGGATTATGATTTATCTTTATATGATTCTTTAGGTAATGCAGTTGCATATTCATGGAACTCTTCAAATAATGATGAACTTATAAATATGTCGTTAAATCCGGGGTGCTACTATATAAAGATACATTCATACTCAGGATTTTCGGATGAACAAAATTATATGGTATCGGTTTATAAGGAGAATGCACTAACTCTTTCAATGCCATATATAAGAGCAAATGCTGGTGATACAATATCTGTACCTATAGCAATTCAGAATCTTCCAGTTGAAGGTTTATCTTGCTTTGATATTACAATAGATTATAATTCGGCTACTTTGAATTATTTGGGTTATACAGTTGATTATTTAGACCCAAATGGAGCATTAGTTGATACAGAACAGGTTATTGATGTTAATATGCAGTGTGATGGAGTATTTAATTCTTTAGATTTTGGTTTGTTAAGACAGCATCTTCTCGGAATTAGAATAATTCCATCTAATTATGTTAATGCTGGTGATGTAAACGGGGACAACGCAACTAATACTATAGATTTTGCTTATTTTAGGCAACGCCTTCTTGATATAATTAACAAATTTCCTATAGAAGCAAGCTATTCAGTTACATTGTATAAGCCTGGTTCTTCACCAATTAATGTTACCCCAGTGCAAGCAAATTTATATTTGGATGAAGGTTGGAGTTATTCTCCAAAACAGTGGGCAATTCAGGCTGTAAAGGATTATCTTAATGGATTAAGAGCAGATAGTTATATTATACTTCCATTAGAAAAGTTGGCAGAAGAATATGGTATAAATCTTAGGCAGTATGTATCTAAGACTTATCCTAACCGTGATTACCAGAGATATGATACTCAAATATTGGGATGGGTTTATTACTTTAATGTAACAAAAAGTTGGAATATTGACCCTGGAGTAATTAAAGCGATGATGTATATTGAATCAAAGATGGGATATTATCCAAGTAGTAGTCCAAATGCAAATATTGCAAGGGATGTAATGCAATGCCTTGATCCACGAAATGGAGCAGTATACGATTTTTCAGGTGTAAATTCAAGAAATGGAGATTATGTTTATGTACATGGTGCAAACGGAAATTATGTGATTCTAAGCACTTTGGGTTTTAAGCCAGGTGTACCAGGTACTTCACATCTACATAAAGTTGCTTTAAGACTGTTTAGGCAGCAGGGAGCGTATTACTGACTGGTATTTATATGATCAATCTACTCCCACATTAAGTAGCGGATTGGGGGTTTACTGGTATGGGACTTATTTACAAAAAGCGAATAATAAAAAATTTTTAGCAGCAGAATACTATAATGGCGGTGGAGATCCAAACTATGCAAGTAAAGTGGAAGCAGTCGCAGGAGGTGCGAATATTGATGGATATTAAATCATTTAAGAAAATTCTGTTATTCATAATTATATCTCTGATTTTGTTGCATATGTGTTCATGTGACAAAATTAAAGATGGTATTAGCCCGGAACCAACCGATACAATCTTGGCTAAGGATAGTATTAGTCCGAATCCGGAACTAACCGATACGGACTTGGTTAATGAAAGCATTAGTCCAGATCCAGAACCTAATGATACTGCCTTGGATAAAGAAAATTATTCACAATTTACTAGATCTTCCCTGCAAGATGGCACTTTTCATATTCTAGGCAATGATATAATTACTAGTTTAAGAAGTGGAACAGTATTTATAAATAAAACAGAGGATGGAAAGTATCCATTTAGTAGCTATAGTAGTGAATATCTAGGCTTCAATGTAGATGATTATGAAAGCTTTTCAATAGACAAAATTTTTACTTATGGAAAAAAGATAGTTTATATTGGAGAGCATCGAAAAGATGCTCCAAGTAATGATGTAAGAGAAATAATAATCCAAGATACAGATTCGTCTCATAGAGATGTTGTTATGACAGACTCTTACGGAACAGGTGCGTGCTACATAAAAAATAATAGACTATATTTTGATGAGTATTATGGTGAAGATTATAGAAGAAAAAAGTACAATATAAAGTACTTAAATCTTGATACATTACAAACGTTTTCTGTATGTGAATATGATGAAATACGTTCTGCATATTTTGTATTAAGGGAAGATGGTTCTATTGCCTTTCTGTTAAGATATGAAGATGGTGTGTCTGAAATAATAACTTTTAGTGAAGGAAATTATACATCGGTTGTCAAAAAAAGATGGTTAGAGCTTATTGATTATGATATGAGAGGCCTTTACTATGTAAAACCAAGCTTAGCTGACGAAGAGTTAAGTAAACTTGAGAATGATGCTCAAATAAATAGCAGGGATTTGGTTTTGGAATCTGAAAATGGTATAGAAAAGCTTCTTATTACCAAGCGTCATATAAATTTCGTAAAGGTTTTTGATGACTTTTTTCTATTTATAAATCACAAAAATTCTTTGTTTGGCAAAACCATTGAGAAGTATAATATGGAAGGAAAGTTATTAAAGAAAATCGATTTGAAGGAATGGCCAAGCCTTGGAAAGGCTGTATTATTTGAGGCAAAAATTATATATTATCAAGGAAAAATTCTCAATGTGTTTTATAGAGGAGATGCAGGTGGGGTATTGGAAGTTGAAACCGTTAATATTGAATAATATAGCAATTTAGCCTTTATGCACTTATAATGAATTTGTATTATTTGTAGCAAAACCTAAAGCGGATATTAATAGAGGGGAGTTCCAATTAATATCCGCTTTCTAAAAATTGTACCGAAAACCCGATAGCAGCGATATCTTTTAGGCAATTTATTGATAGACAGGTTTTCTATTACAAAGTGCAGTAAATGGTTTTCTTAAAACTTATAATATATCGCTAAAACAACACCAATTTGATATGCTAGTTTCATTTAGTCATAATTACGGAGATAACTGGTGGACTATAACGCCGGAAAAAGTGTTGCCCAAATTTATCCGTGAGGGAAAAGGTAACTATAATCCTAATGATGTTATAAGAATATTTAAGATGCATGATAATCCAGATAGAAGAACACAAGAAGCAAATATATTCTATAACAATATTCTGAATAGGAGGTTTTTATGAGAGCAAAAAAGTATTCGATTTTAATATTATTAACCAGTTTGATTTTATCACTATTAATTGGATGTCGGGGAAATAAAGATTTTACTGACAAAAGTAATTCTATAATTGAAAAACAAGCAGAAATTGATGATGGTAAAGGGAGTGAGAGCACAAAAACCATATCTGAAAATAAATCCAACATTTCTTCTGAAAATAACAATGATGTGTTAAACGCGGGAGATAAAAATATAAAATTGGATTCCACAAATAATGAAGAATCTAAGCTTGAAATATTTGGAGTATGGCTTCTAGAAAAAATTGCATTGAAATCAGATAGTTACGATGGAACGTCTAAAGAGGCTCTTGGTGGTATTGATGAAGAGGATTATGTTGGATTAGAACTCGAATTTACAGACAAATATCTTCGGCTTGGTAAAGATAAATTTCTAAATCCTGAATATATATTAGAGTATATAAAAGCTCCTGAATATGATAATGGTGGAAAATTTAGACGACCATCTTTTGGTGATTTTATTGAAAATGAGAATATTAACATTGAGAATAGCGAAAAATATGAATCTTGGACAGAAGTACCACTGAAATTTTATCAAGCCAAATTTAAGGAGGATTATTTTATACCAGTAGGTACACAAGTAGTTGTGCTAAATAATGATACAATGTTAGTTGGGATTTGGGGGAAGATTATTTTAGCTCGACGTGTTAAAATGTAAAGTAGTGTGTTTCTGACATTTGTCTTCGCAGCAATGCTAACTAAAAAAGTAAAAAGCCAACCCGATGGAGCAAAATCTGTTGGGTTCCCTTTTTGCTCCCAAATAAGCTTACAAAACACTAAATGAAGTTTTGATTTTGCAGTAGATTATGATTCGACTGCCATGACTTATTTAGATTATACAGTTGATTATACAAATCCAAATGGTGCATTAGTGGATACTTAACAGGTTATTGAAGCTAATGAAGAAAATGATGGTTTAGTAAGAGTATTGTTTTGCCGATAATTTAATAGATTAACTATATTTCATTCTTAACAAGTTGATGGAGGGAATACAATGATCAATTTGTCAGGTTACAAAGTTATTGAAGAAATTTTCAAAAGTGAAAACTCTACAATTTATCGAGGCACCAGAGATTCTGATAGTTTTCCTGTCGTAATAAAGTTACTAAATAGAGAATATCCTTCCGATAAAGAGCTTTCTGCTTTTAAACGAGAATATGAAATTATGAATAAGATAGATCAAAACGGAATTATAAAAGGATACAACATGGAAAAGCTTGATAACAGTCTTGCAATTGTAATGGAAGATATCAATGGAGAATCAATTGCAAGGGTATTAAAATCCGTTAATACAGGTCTTGCTGAAAAATTGTTGCTAGCCATTCAAATGACAAATTCCGTGATTCAATTACATAAAAACAACATAATTCATAAGGATATAAACCCAAATAATTTTATCTGGAATTTCAAAACCAACCAGGTAAAAATTATCGATTTTGGTATTTCGGCAGAAGTTGCCAGGGAAGCATCTCAATGCACTAATCTAAACCTTTTGGAGGGAACTTTGGATTACATATCTCCCGAACAAACAGGAAGAATAAACAGGTCCATTGATTTTAGGAGTGATTTGTATTCTCTGGGTATTACATTATATGAGCTATTTACCGGGCAATTGCCTTTCTATGGCGAGGATGAATTAGAGGTAATATACTCCCATATAGCAAAAAAACCTGTTCCTCCTATCGAAATAAAACCTGATATACCGGTTGTTCTTTCGGATATTATAATGAAATTGATTGCTAAACCGGTTGAAGATAGATACCAATCGGCATTCGGGTTAATGAAGGATCTTGAATTATGCAAACAATTGCTTCTGGAGGAAAGGGGAATAAGCGTATTCATACCTGGGCAGGAAGATGTTCTGGACAGGTTTGATATTCCTCAAAAATTATATGGACGTGAAGAGGAAATTGAAATATTAATCAGCGGTTTTGAAAGGGCTGCTGAAGGAAAATCCGAATTATTGCTGGTTAGTGGATATTCGGGGATTGGTAAATCATCTCTTATTCATGAGATTCGAAAGCCTATAACAGGCAAAAAAGGTTTTTTTATCTCAGGGAAGTTCAATCAGTTTGAAAAAAACATCCCTTATTACGGAATAACCCAGGCCTTTAAGGAATTGGTTAAGCAGTTACTTGTTCAGTCGCAGGATAGCCTAGACGATTGGAAAAAGCGTCTTTTAGATGCTGTGGGAAATAACGGGCAGGTTGTAGTGGATATAATTCCTGAATTAGAGCAAATAATAGGACCCCAGCCACAGGTGGCAGAACTCAACCCATTGGAGGCTCAAAACCGTTTTCAGATGACCTTCCTTGAATTTATCAAAGTATTTGCAAGGAAGGAACACCCACTGGTGTTGTTTTTAGACGATCTCCAATGGAGTGATACGTCTACCCTGGATTTGATTAATTATATAATTACTGGGGGTAATGTTCAGTATATTCTAATTATTGGTGCATATCGAGACAATGAAGTAGTGACAGGTCATCCATTAATAAGACTTATGGAAGGTATAAAGAATGCCTTTATGGATTCTGAACCAAGCATGCTTGAAGTATATGTAAAGCCACTGGATTTTAGTGCAATAAACCGGTTAATAGCTGACACCTTCCGGTGTAATCCAATTGAAACCGAGTCCTTGGCAAACATAATTTTTCAAAAGACAAAGGGTAATCCCTTTTTCATAAACCGTCTGTTAACATCCTTGTACTTGCAGGAAACCTTTACTTTTGTTCCGGAAAAAGGACAATGGGTATATGACTTGAAAAAAGTTGAAACTGTCGAAGTAAGTGACAATGTCGTGGACTTGCTGGTAGAAGGTTTGAAATTATTACCTGAGGAAACTATAGATATCCTTATGATGGGTGCTTGTATAGGTACTCAATTTGATTTGAAAACTGTTTCATTAATCAATGGAAAAACTGTTGCAACAGTTGGGAAGGACCTGTGGATAGCTATAGAAAAGGAAATTGTGCAGCCCTTAAATAATAACTATAAGTTTATTAATACTCTTGATAATGAAATGAATCCAACAGACCTTGAAATACGCTTTGGTTTTTCCCACGACCGAATCCGTCAAGCTATGTATTCCTTGATTTCAGAAAACGAAAAAAGCCGTATTCATTTAAAGATAGGGCAGGAATATTTAAAGGGCTTCCGTGAAACAAAACGTACGGATGAGATTTTTGATATGGTCAATCACTTGAATATTGGAAAAGGCTTGATGAGTGAAAAGGATGACCGTATTGAACTAGCTGACTTAAATATTATGGCAGGAAATAAAGCAAAGAAATCAACTGCATTTGCTGCGGCATTAAGTTATTTTGAAGCGGCATTATCAATGTTATCAGAGGAAGAGTGGCAGATTATGCCTGAAAAGCTATTTTCATTATTGATGGAGCAGTCAACAGCGGCATTGCTGTCGGGTGATCTAATGAAAGCAGATGCTATTTGCCAGCGTTTGTCCAAAATTGCAGGGAGTAATCTAGGAAAAGGTGCTGTTTCAAATATTAAAGTGTTGATATTTGTTTTTCAGGGCAAATTGTATGAGGCAATCGGTGAAATTCGAAATACTCTTAAATTATTTAATGTATATGTACCCGAAACCGATGCTGAGATTGGAATGAAGACACAGGAAGGTGTCAAGAAAATGCAGCAGTATTTAGCAATTACACCTGTTGAAGAGCTTGTTGATCTGCCTGTGCTGAATGATCCTGAAAAGCTTATGGCTATGCAGCTCCTATTCCAGGTTATACCCCCGGCCCTTCAAGTCAATCCCCAGCTGTGTATTCTTGTAGCTCTGATAATGTTTGAAATAACCTATAACAATGGGTCCTCACCTTTTTCATGTAAATGCTTTGGAGATTGCGGCGTTATGCAGGGAACCATGCTTTCTGACTATAAAACCGGCTATAAACTTGGAGAAGCAGCTTTTGCATTAATAAATAAATTTAAAGCGGAATCACAAAAACCTGCGGTTTATTTTATCTTTACCTATCTTTCTCACTGGAGGGTTCATTATAATGAAAGTCTTGATTATTACAATATGTCCTATAAAACAGGATTAGAGACAGGGGACCTTTTACATGCAACTTATGCCATAGCTAATAAGCTTCATCTATTGATGTGGGTTGGCAAAAATTTGACCGAACTAAAAGCTGAAACCGAAAACACCATGGCTTTTCTTAAGCAGGCAAAAGGTGCGGCACCATTGCTACTGGCTGAAATTGTTTACTACTTTATACAAAAACTACAAGCGGATGACAATGATGATACACAAAAGAGTTTTGAACGAAAAGATTATGAAATGATATCGATTATCGAAAAAAGCCATAACCTGGTCTTTTTAGGAAGGTACTTTCAGTATAATAC
>JAEZUI010000261.1 GCA_023421115.1 Bacillota bacterium
CTAATAATAGTTATATAAGAACCAAGATCCACGTTGTTATATTAGCTTCCGCTGGAGACTCAAGCATCATGATACCCTTTGCTTGATCAAAGGCCTTTTTTATAGAAAATCCAAATCCTAATGATGAATAAAACTGTGCTGCAAAAGAGCAAGCTGCTTTACCACCTATTGAATCTGTCATTCCGATAGCTGCATCAACATAATTAACTACCTCTTGTGCCTGCTCATAAGAAAAGCAAGCATTAAAAAACAATAGATGTATCTTGTCAGAAGATGACATAATTGTTTGTGTAATAGCTTCTTTCGTGACAAGTTTTTCTGAACCGTCTGTATTTTCTAATACAAGCTCTCCTGTCTCTGCACCATGACCACTAAAGTGAACAACATCTGGATTTATCTCATTGATTGCCTGCAGAATATCTAACGGCCGAATAGCCCATCTAGTTTCAAAAGAAATTGAGTCTCTATGTTTGGACTTTCGAATCATTTCTTGGATTGACCGCGCTTCTTCATCTAGGCGCAACTGAGAGGTACCTTTTGGATTGGTGGCAAAGAACAACACGGTAATCTTTTCTGGAACATACTTTAATTGGTCAATATCTTTTTGCATAGTCGCCTGATTCCTTTGCTGTATAGTGATAGCTTGATTAATCTTCTGGAACGTTTTTTCACTCTCTAGTTGACGTTTTTTATCTTCTTGCTCCTGCTTTTTGCGAATTTTCTCTTCTTCACTACGCAATTTCTTCTCCTCATCGGCTATCTCTTTATCCTTTTTAGCCATCTTATTATCCAAATCAGCAATTTTTTTATCAATAGCCGCGACTTCTTTTTCAGCTCTATCAATTTCAGAAATTTTTGAACGAATAGTTGATTGAGAAGAAGTGCGCTTTAAGGTATTAGATGCTGCCACTATTTTTTGTTGCTGCTGTGCTTTTTTTCCACTTTCTTTCGCTCTATCACTGGACAGCTTTGAAAGTTCGCTGCGTTTTCGAGCAACATTATTTCTGTATGTATCAATAATTGCCATAATTCCATCCTCCATTTCATTGTCAATATTTTTCTATGTAGGTCTTACACAATTTCTAAAGCTAAGTGTCATAACTCTACTTCCAATTATTGCTATTACCTAAATTCCCGCAAGCAATATTACATTAATTTTTAGATTTCTCAGATAAAAATATTTTACCATATTTCGTCAGCATAACAAGCTATATTTGGAAATTTTACATGCTACAGAACTTCTCACATCATATAAGGATAGTCTTGTTTAAACATCTATTTGATCAAAACCATAGATAAATTTCAATCTCCAGAGCACGTTATGGTATATCTTACGTAAAGTGGCAAATGTTTAGAGTGTGGCTATACTTGATCTATATCGTAGAGAGTGAACCGGGTTGGTATGTGAAGCAGGTCTTGGAAGGCTTTGTGGTAAGGGCAGATCGTATTCGTAATGGGGATTGATTTAAGTGAGGGTAATTTTCTTAAGATTACTAATGAGACAATCTTGCTTGGAACCGACGTAAGACTGCTCGAGTCGGATACACCACATAGTCCGGATTTTGTTTTCTCATAATTAAGGAACCCGTAACTTCGTCAACATAATTTATTTGTAACACATAAAATCCTAAAAGTAGAAAAGAATTATGTTATCTAGACAATCAATTATTGAACACACAAAAGAATCAATTCTAAAAAATTATGGTCCAGAGTTTCTGTTTAATGCTAATCATGTTTGCACGCTGATTGGCAACGATCTACTATGTATTATGTTAATTTGCAGTACTGCGATTGATAAGCCATCCTATCTCGATAATGTGAATGTATGCGATGAAGCGAATGATATTCTAAGAGAATTAGTCGGCATGTACAAGAAAAAGCTCGTAAGTGAATATCGGATAATATCTGAACTTGCCCCAGGTCACTGTGGTCAAATTGTTGATGGTAAAATCCTGTATAATACTAAAAAATACTATAACCAGTGCGGTAATACAGAAAAAAGAACGCTTGGACAAATTAAGCTTATTTGCGAGTATTTAGGATAGCGATTTCGAAGGGGATTGAATTGCTTCCAAACTATATAAACCCCGTATTCGACTTCAGAATGAATGGTTATAATGAGCGCTTATATTCAAAGTTTACATTTGCTATATTTGATGTCTACATGAATCGCCTTTATGAAGCTGGGTATCCGATTTATGAATTTAATAAAGCACACAATGATTGTGGCTATGCAGCATTTTGGGGCTGTGAGAAGTACGACTTTCCAGAGCTTTTTAAGGAAAACGGCAGTAAATTTGTGATGAGCAAGGAAGATATTATTGAACTCTTAGATATAGTCAAGGCAAGTAAGATACCCTTTCTGGAGATAGATTCTATAGACGTAAAGAAAAACATAGCAAAGCTTGTAGTCAATGATGTCAGCCTAAATACATATTAGAAAGATGGACTTAATCTTACAATTCCACATTGTCACAAAGTGAACCTTGAGCCAGATTTCTTTGAAGGTGATCACGAGGAATATAAGGAAGATGGCGAGAAAAAATATCGATTTACATTTCCTATCAATGCGAAATAAGTATATAAAAAATAGTACTCCTTCATGTTTATATAAGTTGGATTACCAATTATTTTGAGAAACTCAAAATAATTGGCTTAAAGGAGTTTGAGTTTATTACAAAGAGCCTACATTGCCAGTAAGAAGTCATTTGTACCGAATGCAGCGATTAAAACATCTCATTCCCTCATATTTTATTTTTTCTTGTCTTTCTTAACTTGCAATACATAAACTTCTTCCTATTATTTAATAAACGTATATATCCGAACCATTCGGCTGAAAAGAATTAGTAATATTATTTTCTCATAAAATGTTTGAAAGTCTCTTAGAAAAAGTTAATCGGAATGGAATAAAAGAATTGATTAATTACATCAGAACAGATACAGATTTTTATTATGCTCCGGCATCTACGCTGTTCCATCTTGCATGTGATGGCGGTTTGTTGCAGCATAGTCTGAATGTGCATAATAGTCTAGCAGTTAAAAGACTGAGTCTCGTATGGAATAATATTTGCCAGAGATAGTTGAACGTCCAGCTCATAATAATAATGATGACGAACCAAATCCCTTTGATGAGCCATAATTCGTTTACCAGGTTTACTGTACGAACACGGGTTATGTCAAACCCCGTATCTGCAAGGGTTTTCCCGGCGTCGGTTAAACCGACGGCAAATTTTTCGTACTCATCAAGTCGTGTCATCGCGTCTCTGGAGTTTGCAATTTCGAGTATCTTACATACA
>JAEZUI010000147.1 GCA_023421115.1 Bacillota bacterium
TGGTCAAAGGAGTTACCAGATGAATGCAGGCTGAATCAAAAACATAAAAAGTGCTTCAAAAAATGACAACATTAGCTTATCGCAATGGTCGTTATATATCTAGACGTCATCTTTTGAAGCACTTACAGACAGCTTCAACAGTAATATATTTTAATTATAAATATTATAAATCAACAATCTATTATCTCGAAGGTGATACTTTTAATACAAAACTGAGTCTTGCATGTGCGTTGATACCAGCATTTTTGGATGCAGGAGCAAAAACATTAAAATGGGCAACAACGGCAGGCCAGAAATTAGTAAATTCAACATCATATACAAAAGTTGCATTTCAAGTGACAGATGGTACAAATACACCCAAACAAGAGATTACTAATACAGTTAAAAGCAAAATTTGACGGTAATGGAGTATTCAACTCAATTGATTTTGCTTATATGAGATTGTACTTAATCGGTTCTAAAGAACTAACAAAAGAACAGCTTGAAGAAGCGGATGTTGACAATAACGGAGAAGCTAATTCAATTGACTTGGCAATAATGAGAACGCTGATACTTGGAATTAAACGGGGATTCTGATTCAACAAGATTAGAGTTGTTAAATAAAGAAATCTTTATTTCTAATTCTCAGTATATAATATTTATGGTACAATATTTTCATAAAGCTTGGAAATGAAAACAGTCAAATCATTTACTTAGCTAATTATTGATTTAAACAAATTTACTATAAATATATTTTTTTAGGGGGATAATAATAACTATGAAAAGAGTCATTTCTTTATTGGTTATTTCAATATTAATTATTGAAATAATTCTCACATCTATTGGCCACAACTATGTATTTGCCGACGACTTAAATAATAGGAAGCATACTTTTGACGATATTTCCGGACATTGGTGCCAGGAATTTATTGAAAAGTTTTCCGATCGCAATTGGGTTTTCGGATATGATGATGGTCTTTTTTATCCGGACCAATATGTGACTAGGGCAGAATTTACATCTATGGTAGTAAACATATTCAAAAAGACAACAAGGCAAATTGACAACACTTTCACAGACGTAAGCAAAAATGATTGGTTCTACAAGGCTGTAACTTATGCTGCAGGTGAAAACCTTATTAAAGGCTATGAAGACGGTACATTCAAGCCGTATAACAATATAAGCAGACAGGATGCGGCCGTTCTTACAACAAAGCTTTTTGATGTGGACTTTTTTACAGGAGCAGCAGACTTTAAATTTAAAGATGAAGACACATTTCCGAAATATTCCTATAAAAGTATAAAAGATCTTGCATCCCATGAAATAGTCAAGGGATATCCGGATAAAACCTTCAGGCCTTTCAATCTTATAACAAGAGCTGAAGCGGTTAAAATGCTTGATGTTGTTTTAAAATATGTTGAAATACCAGACGAAATAATACCTGATGCTCCAGCTGCAACAGTAACTGTGTCAAATACTCCAAAACCTACGTCTATATCAACTCCTAAGCCAATAAAAAATAATAATAGTGGCGGTAGCTCTGAGCATAAGCGGACCCCAACACCAACCTCTCCAATACCAACTTATGTTCTAACTCCAACCCCAACCCTAACGTCAACTCCTGTACCAACATCAATTCCTACCCCAACAGCGACGGGAGGAGAGAAGGATAATATGTCAGTTTCCATGGATGTGTATGGAGAACTTAAGCAAAACAGAACGGTTGTATTTTCTGTATATGCGGTTTTGTTATCTGACGAGCATCCTATCATTGAAGAACTGACAGAGTGGGATTTTGAACCTGTTTTAGGTGGTATAAACCAGACTGATATTAAGACAGATGCTTTAAATTCAACCGCTACGAAAAAATCAGTTCTCTTTAAAGAGCCAGGGGATTACAAGATTACGGCAAGGGTATCAAACAACATTAATACTGCAAAAGTAGAAAAGATCATAACAATTAGTCCGGATGAAAGGCCTGTAGCTGATTTTGAAGTCAAGCAGACCTATTTTAGGGATGGAAATTATGCAAAAATTGAATTGCGTGACAAGTCATACTCGTCAGATAATGATTACATTAAGCAGAGAATATGGAAAGTCAAATGGGATTCAAATAACGATGGCGATTTTAAAGACGACCAATTTGAGGTTATCAGTAATCTTAATGAAGTAAACCCTGTATATAAAACAGATCGAGTTGGAAGATACCAGGTTGAACTTGAGGTAGTTGAAGGATTTGTGGGCTTTAGCAACCTTATCGATGAAAGTGATTATCAAAGAGCTGATACATCATTGAAAGCAGCAGAATTAAAAATATTTACAGTTGATAATGCTGCTCCTCAGGTTTCTTTTAATATTGAAAGAAAGAAAAAACTTGATGCCGTATTTACTGTTGGAAAAGCAGATACTGAGAAGGTTAACCGATATAGTAAATATATCAAATCCTTCGCAAAAAAAATGTCGGATGCTGGTATAGACGCAAATATTTCAACAATTGATACCCAGACATATACAACAACCAATACCTTTGATTGGCAGGAATATGACCATTATAATTATGCGGACAGGTATAACAATCCTTCATGGCCCAATCCAATGGAGAAGCATATCTTGTTTGATGGCAAGGACATACAGATGGTGGGGTATACAGTCACTGCAATGAAAGACTTCCTGTTTGTTCCTGACAATAATAAAACACAGAAAACATTTACCTTTGATATAAAGCGCGACAGTACAAACTGGCACAGTATCGAAGGAGGCGGATTTCTTTTCAATGCGTCCATCGAGAATAATATACTTAAAGGTTATTGTATATTGATAACCCAGAATGGATTGGTGCTTGACGAAATACCGGGAATCAATTTAACAATGTTCAGAGATGGGAAATACAATTTGGTTGAGAATGCAGGTAAAAAACTTGCTACTTATAATATTGGAGATGTTTATGCAAATCATAACTGGAAAATAGTAATTGATCCTGAAAGCATAACACTTTGGGATAATGGGAATTTGGTTATAGATAATTTTAAACTTCCGAATACGGGTTACGGTTCGGGATTTGGACCTATTACCAGCCATGGGGGTCACGGTTGTTCACAGATGTCATACTTTACATTCAAGAACATTGAAATGACTACAATTGTTGGGAAAAGTCTGTCCCAAGCATTAGAAGAGTTTGACTGGAGAGAAGGTGCACAGCACCTGCTTGTAAACTTAAGCGATGAATTGTTATTTGAACTTAATACCGACGAAAAAATTGCATATATAGCTTCAAAAATGCTGGAAGAAGATGTGGATTTATATGCCTTAGGCAATGAGGGAAATCGCGGGCAGTATGAAGCTGCTATAACAGGAACAGCAGGAAAAGGTGTGGTTACCTTTAATGATGATCTTGATGCAGCAATGGGTAGTTTGGAAGAGTTCGTTATAGGCAAGTTCGCAGATGGAGATTTTGTTGTAAAAGATTACATAATACAGGAAGACGAAGTTGTATACAGTACATCGTATTATGATATTGAAAATGACCCTGAGTACGATGCACAGTGGAATTATATACATCATCCCGATGTTTTTGAAAACAGCCAGGGACTTTCGGTTTTCAATTCGGTATACATGGCTCAGCCAATAACCCTATTTGATAAAATAGGAGAGTACACTATACAATTTAAAATGCGTGACAACCCTGTAGGAGAGGATGATTCATTTGACGAGTATAGAAGATGGTCGGATGAAAAGCTTTCACAGAAAAAGATAGCTGTACATAGACTGCCATCTGCTGTACTCGAAGCTAAAGTATATCTAAATGAAGACAAAGATGGCTGTAATGTACGCATAACCGAAACAGCTATGGATCTTGACCATCAAAGCGATCTGGATTCGGGAATTATCAGCAGAGAATACAAGTGGAAAAACATAAAGGATAAGGATTGGACTTATGGGGATTTGCCACAAAAGCTTCCTCTTGATAACTATTACATTTTCGTTCTTACAGTAAAGGATAAGGAAGGTGCTGCTAGCAAGCCAGCAGTACAAATGATATCCACGAAAATTGATGGAGAAGAAATTGAGCCGCCTTTAGATACTGTTAACCCTAAGATAACCCTGAGCTTAAGCAAGTCTGCAGTTGTAGTGGGTGAAACTGTAGTTCTGACTGCAAATATGTCCGATAATATCGGAATAGCATATACGAAGGCTACAATAGATGGAATACCCGCATATTTTGATACTAAAGGTATTTGTTTGTATGACACTGATAAGGTTGGGGAAATTGTTATCCGAGTTGAGGCATATGATGCGGCCGGAAATACTGCCTCAGCAGAGAAAACTTTGACGGTAAGAGCTGATATGCCACCGACAGTGTCCGTTTCAGCCCCCGATAAGGTTGCTGTAGATGAGACTTTTACCATAACAGTAAATGCAACGGATGATGTCGGTGTAACCTTGATTGAAGCAGAGGTTGACGGAGTTCCTGTAGTTTTGGATTCAGCAAGACGATATACAATGACAGCTTTAAGTCTTGGTGAAATAGTAGTAACAGCAAAAGCCCATGACAAGGAAGGAAAAATAGGCAGTTTTACAAAGACAATTACAGTAACTACCGATACAACAGCACCGGCGGTTACAATATCATCTACAGCAAATACTGTTGCAGTAGGTCAGTCATTTACTATAACAGTAAAAGCAACTGATAATGTAGGTGTAACAAAAATTGAGGCTGAAGTGGATGGGAAGGCAATAACCCTTGATTCAAATTTGAAATATACCACTGTTGCTGAAAGTATAGGAAAAATAACTGTTAAAGCTTTTGCACATGACAAAGAGGGAAATGTAGGAGTTGCTGAACGAGAAATAACAGTTACGGAAGATACCAATCCTCCTTCGGTATCCATATCATCAACGGCCACCACTGTTGTTACAAATCAGGCGTTTACAATAACTGTGAATGCATCGGACAATGTGGGAGTAACAAGAGTTGAGGCGGAGGCAGATGGAGTACCGTTAGTGCTTGATGAGAACAGGAAATGTACAATAGTACCTGAAAAAACAGGAGTAATTACTATCAAGGCCTATGCCTATGACTCTAAAGATAATATGGGGACAGCAGAAAGAAAAATTACTGTTAACGCTGATACTACAGCACCGTCTGTTTCTATATCAGCTACTGCAAGTACAATTATTGAAGGAAAGCCTGTTACTATAACCATTAATGCCTCGGATAACGCACAAGTTACACGTATTGAAGCAGAGGCTGACGGAGTTCCGTTGGTGCTTGATGAAAACAGGAAATGTACCATAATTCTGGAGAAGCCAGGTACGCTTGTAATAACGGCAAAAGCCTATGATGCTGCAGATAATATCGGTACTGCCACAAGAAATATAACGGTTCAGGCCGATACGTCAGCTCCTTCTGTGTCGATATCCTCTACTGCATCAAGGGTTGCTGCAGGCAGTCCATTTACAATAACGGTAAATGCAAGTGACAACGTAGGCGTTGCAGCTATTGAAACATATTTTGATGGGATTCCGGTTACACTCGATGAGAATAACCAGTACACTCATATACCAAAAAAAGAGGGAACTATTGTTATAATTGCAAAGGCATACGACAAGGCAGGAAATGTAAGAGAGGCACAAAGAACAGTAACAGTAACTGCTGATACCATAAAACCTGTGGTCACACTTACAGTAGATAAGGATGAGGTAAATACAGGAGAGTCTGTAAGTTTTACCGCAACTGCAACAGATAATGTGGGAATAGCTAAAATCGAGGCGTTTTTTGAAGAAAAAGAAATAATACTTGACGGGGACGGTAATGCAACATTTATTCCAGCCCAGTCAGGCAGGATTATTGTTAACGCGTACGATCATAAGGGTAATAAAGGAACAACTGAAAAGGCCATAACGGTAATTGAGACAATCGAACCTGAGGATGATTATGAAAGACCGGTTGTCCAACTTGAAATGAGCTCTAATGTGGTTAGTGTGGGTGATACTGTTACAATAAGGGTGACAGCCACCGACAACATAAGAGTGAAATCAGTTCAGGCAGAGGTTTATGGCACACCTGTTCTATTAGACAATACTGGGATTGGTACATTTACATTAGATAAAGCCGGAATGTTTGAAGTTGTGGCAAAAGCATATGATGTATATGGTAATGAAGGCTATGCAAGCAGTGAGTTGCTTGTAAAAGATGCAGGTGATACTACACCGCCAGAAGGATCTATCAAAAGTCCTGAGGACAATTCCAAAATGTTTTCGCCTATAGATATTATAGGAACTGCATACGATGAAAAGCTAGCAAAATATGTACTTGAGTACTCAGAAAAAGGGAAGAACCAATATACAAAATTTGCAGAAGGTGCCACAAATGTAAAGGATGGGATATTAGGCAAGCTTGATTCTACAATGATGCGAAACGGACAATATGATATAAGATTGTCTGTCTATGATGAAGGAGGATATTTAGCTACCTATGTTGTTACATATATAATTGAAGGTGAGCAGAAGGTAGGTAATTTCTCAATGACCTTCGCTGATTTTACAGCGCCTGTTGAAGGCATACCAATAACTATTGAAAGAACTTATGACAGCCGTAATAAGTCCCAAGGCGATTTCGGATATGGATGGACATTGGGAACAAATGATATCAGAATACAAGAAAATGTTGTTCCAGGAGAGAAGTGGGATTTGAAATCCAGTGGCAGTGGTTTTAGCTTAAGATATGATCTAATAGAGGTTAAGAAGCATAATATAACTGTTACATATCCTGATGGAAACGTAGAGAGGTTTGGAATAAAACTTTCTCCATCATCACAGCAGTTTGCTCCGATCCAACAAACTACAGTAAGCTTTGTTCCGGAAGAGGGTACATTATCAAAGCTTGAAGCACTGGATGTTTCAAATACTTGTATGGTGATGGGGAATACAGACGGTTATGACGGGCTGTTTGATTATGATTTGAATGTCTATAATCCTACAAGGTACAAGCTTACTAAAAAGGACGGAACTATACTTGAAATCAGCGAGACTCAAGGCCTTGAAAATATGACAGATACAAACGGTAATAAAGTAATTTTTGGAAGGGATGGTATCCTTAATACTACCGGGAAGAGTATTACATACGCAAGAGATGATCGTGGTAGAATTACAAAAATTACAGACGCTATGGGAAATGAAATCAAATATCAGTATGATGGTTATGGAGATTTAATATCAGTAACTGATCAGGAAGGAAATATTACAAGCTTTAAGTACAATTTCAGCCATGGGATTATTGATATTATTGACCCAAGAGGAGTAAAAGTTGCACGCAATGAGTATGATGATAATGGTAAGCTAATAGCTAATATTGATGCTGAAGGTAACCGAATTGAATACACTCATGATACTGCAAATAATCAGGAGATTATAAAGGACAGGCTCGGAAACGTAACACTTATATCATACGATGAAAGCGGAAATGTATTATCCAAGACAGATCCTATGGGGAATACAATGTCTTATACTTATGATTCAAAAGGTAATAAGCTTTCAGAGAAGAATGCGGTAGGAAATATCACAACTTATAGCTATGATATAAACAACAATGTAACATCTGTAACTGATGCATTGGGCAATAAGACAGAATATACATATGATACAGCTGGCAGAAAGCTTACAGAGAAGGATCCTTTGGGAAATATTTCAACAAATGTTTATAATAGCTCTGGAAATTTAACTGAATCTAAGGATAAAAAAGGAAATACAACTTATTACACTTATGATTCAAGGGGAAACTTACTTACATATACAAATGTAAAAGGACAAAAAACGGTATATACATATGACTCGAATGGTAATGTGCTTACACAGACGGATGTAGAAGGAAATGTAACATCATTTACTTATGACAGCAATGGAAATCAGATAACAAAGTCAATAACCAGGAAGATTTCTTCAGGAACCGAGACACTAACTACGATGAATCAGTATGACAGCCTCAACAGAGTAATAAAAACCATACAGCCGGACGGTAGAGTAACTACAGTAGAGTATAACACTATTGGTAAAGAGAGCTTTTCAACAGATGCCGAAGGAAGAAAAACACAATATGAATATGATGTGTTTGGAAATCTTATCAAGGTGAGGTACCCAGATGGTATAGAAGAGAACCGCACATATGATAAGGAAGGAAGAGAACTCACTCAAACAGATAGAGTAGGTAATATCACTACTTTTGTATATGATAAGGCTGGAAGAATGGTAAAGACTATTTTTGCAGATGGTTCTACCAGTGAGACTGAATATAATGGTGCAGGGCAGGTAACTAAAAAGATAGATGAAAATGGCAATATTACAAAGTATAATTACGACGAAGCTGGAAGAAATACAGAGATTATTGATGCATTGGGAAATATTACGAGATTTGAGTATGACAAAAATGGCAACAAGGTAAAAATGATAGATGCAAAAGGTCGCGAGAATAGATATGTATATGATGAAAACAGACTGCTTATAAAGACAGTGTTCCCTGATAATACTTTTACCAGCTACACCTATGATGCATTAGGCAATAAGCTGACCGAGACAAACCAGGATGGAAAGACAATATGCTATGAGTATGATGTTTTAGGACACGTAGTCAAGGTTACTGATGCATTAGGTAACACTACTGAATATAGTTATAATGCTGCAGGTAATATGTTGGCCCAGAAGGATGCAAATGGATGGGAAACTAAATTCGAGTATGACAGTTTAGGCAGAAGGATTAAAAGATCACTACCATTAGGTATGACTGAAGCGTTTAACTATGGGTCTAATGATAATGTACTATCACATACAAGCTTTAACGGGGATATTACTACTTATAATTATGATGATGCAGACAGATTGCTAAAAAAGAATTACCCTAATGGGAGCTATGAAGAGTACACATATGATGTTCTTGGTCGAAAAATAGCGGTATTTGACAGTAGCATTGGTACAACTTCATTTGAATATAATGCAAAGAGCAAGCTTGTAAAGCAAATCAACCCAGATGGTACCGAATTAAGCTATACTTATGATGCAGTGGGGAATAGAACCAGTGTAAAAGTACCATCAGGAACAACAAAGTATAGTTATGATGCATTGAACCGATTGAGTAAGGTGACAGCGCCAGATGGAAAATTTACAACATATACCTATGATGCAGTAGGTAACAGGGAAACTGTTACTTACCCTAATGGAAATGTGATGACTTACACGTATGATGATCTAAATAGATTAATAAATCAAGTGAATAAAAAGGCAGACGGAACAATAATATCCTCCTATGAATATACTTTAGGACTGGCAGGAAATCGCACCAAAGTTGTAGAAAATACGGGTAGGACAGTAGAATATCAATATGATGATACATACAAGCTTGTAAAGGAAAAAATAACATTCAATGGAAGCGTTAGTGAAATAAGCTACACTTATGATGCTGTGGGGAACAGGCTTGAAAAAAATGATAACGGAGCTGTTACGACATATACTTATGATGCTAATGACAGATTATTGACAGAAGGCGGCAAGAATTACACCTACGATAAAAACGGGAATACATTGTCGGTTGTTGGAGAAGGCCAGAATATTACTTATAAATATGATTACAACAATCGAATGATTAGCCTTAATGATGGAACAAATATAACTTTGTACGAGTATGATGCGGATGGTAATAGAGTTAGTAAATCTGTAAACGGTAATAAGACTTACTATGTCGTTGATAGAAACCGCGATTATACTCAGGTGTTGGAAGAGAGAAATTCAACAGGTCTTGTTGTAAGCTTTATCTATGGGGATGACTTGATCAGTCAGCAAAGAAGTGGTGTAGAAAGCTATTATATCTATGATGGCCACGGAAGTACAAGCTTATTGACAAATGCACAAGGAAATGTAACAGATACATATACTTATGATGCGTTTGGAATACTGCTAGATAAAACAGGTAATACAATTAATGATTATTTATATACTGGGGAACAGTATGATGCAAATGCAGGTTTCTACTACCTTAGGGCAAGATATATGAATCCAGCTACAGGCAGATTCTTTACGATGGATAGCTACGAGGGAAGTGTATTTGATCCTGTAAGCATTCATAAATATTTATATGCAAATGTAAATCCGGTTATGTATTCGGATCCAAGTGGTTATTTTTCTTTGGCTGAAATTTCAACAGTTCAAAGTATGACGGGTACATTATCTAGAATGCTTTCGTTTACAAGCAGAGTATTTGAAATTTATGATAAAGCAACTATGGTAGTTGATGTATTGAATTATGCGAGTACTGCATACAACTTAATCTCAGCACTCAGCAGTCCAGCTCCGGATATAGCTATAATGAATGAAATAAAATCAGCCTTTGGAGTTTCAGATGTAGCAACTTTATTAAATGGTTTTGAACAAGCTTATTCAACAATCGGCTCTAACTGGAGAAATGACTTTAAACATATATCAGATGAAATTCCTAACATTGCGTTACAATCTTCAAAATTCATTGCAAGTCGAATGCCATCATTGGTTAAGGCACAAAAGATGGGAAATTTAAGATTTGTAATATACGCCCCAAGTTCGCCATTTGGTGGTTATACTGACACTCCTATCGTATTAAATAAAAAATTGCAAGTGAATATCTCCCCAGGTGGAGGAAGGTTGTTTGGTATAGGGATAAAAATTGGTTCAAACCAAGATGAACAAATATTAAGGATTGATTATTGGGATGTACATAATGCTCCATTTAGTAAGAGATACCATTATCATGTAGCTCCAAACTTAAAAACCCATAATTATTTTTAATGAATCAACGATGATTTTTTGTGATTTGCGTTTGGGCAGAGCACATGGAACCTAATGGCAAATTGGTCCTTTAGAGAGGCGAAATCATCGCCTCTCTGGGCCCCTTCACTGCGATATAAGTTAGCATAGATATAGGACTGCTATACAACAGATAAATGAGTAAATTACATTGTTGACGTATAAAAATCTTTTATTGTATGATTTTTTCAAAATTCTCTAAATCTAAGGGGGGCTCGAACTGTGAATCTCAACAATTATGATAAAAATATTAAGAAAATGATAGAATTAAACCGTATTGAAGATATTCCAACTGATGACTATTTGAGTTTTGTATGCTTTGATACTGTTAAGCCAGCATTTATTAATAATCCTTACAGACTTGTTCAAGGGACAAGCAAGGCTTTTAGAGTTTTAATGACTATATTAAATGATTGTGGTGCTACTTATGGAAAATACATACCATCCTTAGGTTATCCTGATGACGAAACAATTTTTGATGAAGTTAGTGCTTGGAAATTAGGAGAAAACCAGGAATATCTTTGTGAGCAAATTGAAAATTATAAGTATGAGTCTTCAATAAATATTATTTTTAGTGCGTCACTGACTGAGAATTCGCTAAATGATTTTGTTCTATCAGAGTTATTTGATGCAAGAGCAAAGAATGTTCAAAGAAAGGTTTTGTTTGAAATTATTCAATATAGAATCAATCAATTAGGATGGGTTTATTTTGTTTTGCCTGAGATAACAGATTTTAATATAATATTGTTAAGTGAAGATAAACAAAAGTTACTTGAGTCTATCGAATATGAATTTTCAAAAAATGAACTGAGAACTGGAATATTTGAAGATAAAGATGATCGTTTAATATGGCCTGTTTGATTTGAAAAACCATTAAAAAGTTTGAAAAAACATATCCAGGGAGTGAAGTTGTGATGACTTAAGCTGAACAATTACGACAAGAAGGGATACAGGAATAAAGGAAGGTAGAAAAGAAGAGAAGAAAGAAACTCTTTATAAAATAGCGATAAGATTATTGACTTAAAGATTTGGGGGATTTTCAGAAGAAATTAAAATAAAATATCAGAATCAAATGCTAAAGCGACTCTTTATAGTTTTTATGAAGAGTGTATATGTTTTTTTCTTTCAAAGCTGCATATGAGATTGTTTGCAGGCATGAAAAAGCTACCGATGATTATTATAATTGCTTGTATCATGGTATTATAAATTTGTCTGAAAGAGAACTACTTAACAAAATAGAAAATACGCATGCAGAATATGTATTACCTTTTATAACTGTATTTTGCTAAATTTCGATAGAGATGAAAGATTATCTTGGTTTCATGTAGAAACATTTGCTTTTTTCTTATACTGTATAAACTACAATACTAAAACTAGTTTTGACTGTTTTGAAAAGATGATTGCGAGGTCAGATAAGGTCATTATTTTAACTGAAGTTTTGGGAGTTAAACTTTTTGGGAATAAGGCTCGCAAAATATTAAAAAAGCAAGGCGATAACTATAGCTATTTTGGTGATCTGGATAATTTTTGCAGATTAGTTATGTCGGGATAGACAATACTTGGAAGATTGATTGTTTGCGAATGCTGTGGAGGCAAAAAATGGGTTTAGATATCTTGTTGTTTGATAAAGAAAATAAAAGAGTAGGAAAGAGAGATATTACACTTTCACTCCATGAAGAACTATTTAATGGAAAAATAAAATGTAATTGGGGTGGTTTTTTTTACTTAAGGAAGCTCAAGGACTATTATAAGACAAATATAACATTTAAAGAGAATGAGATTAAAGCATTTTTGAAGGATTTAATGGAATTTAGGTCATTTATGGATGAATGTTATGAGCACGAATTGAGTGGCATTATAAAAGTCCTGGATAATGAAAGCGTTTATAAGATCGATATTACAGGGGATTGAAATGTGGCATTTGGGAGTATTTTTGAAAACCTGATTACTTGTGGTATAATATTCAAGAAATGTTTGAGTAAGTATATAAAAATGTTAAACAGATTTTAGGGGGAGAGTAATAATATGAAGAAAATTGTTTCATGGTGTATTGTTCTGACAATTGTTATCGGGGCAATGCTTACACCTACCTGTTATGACCGTGTGTATGCGGGTGACTTTAGCAGCAATATATTTGAGGATACTGCGGGCCATTGGGCACAGGATTTTATTAAAAAGTTTTGCGAGAAGAAATGGGTCGTTGGGTATGAGGATGGTTTATTTCGACCTGACAAATATGTAACTCGTGCTGAATTTACTGCAATGGTTGTAAAAATATTTAAAAGGGAGACCAATCAAAGTGATAATACTTTTGCTGACATAAGAGAAAATGATTGGTTTTGCAATGTTGTAAATTATGCTAACGCAGAAGGCCTTATAAAGGGATATGAGGATGGTACCTTTAAACCTTTTAATAATATGAGCAGACAGGATGCTGCGGTACTTGTAGCAAAGCTCTTTGATGTAAAGTTCTTTACCGGAGCTCAAGAGTATAAATTTAAAGATGAAAGTTCATTTCCTGAATATTCTTATCAGAGTATAAAAAATCTTGCATCTCATGGAGTAGTACAAGGATACCCCGATAAAGCTTTCAGACCGTTCAATTTGATAACAAGAGCTGAAGCGGTTAGAATGCTTGATGTTGTTTTGAAATATATTGAGATACCTACACCAGAAATTCCTGATGCTCCGCCTGTTACCCCAAGTCCGAAGATTACTTTGTTTCCTACATCTACTCCTCGGCGGACAAGTAATAGTAGTAAAAACGATAATGTATCGAAATCAACAGCAACACCAATAGCGACACCAACAGCAACAGCAACACCAACAACAGCAGCAACAGCAACACCAACACCAACAACAGCAACACCAACACCAACACCAACAGCAACATCAGCAACAGCAACAGCAACACCAACAGCAACACCAACAGCAACACCAACATCAGCATCAACAACATCACCAACAATATCACCAACAGTAACACCAGAGCCGACGGAAATACCAACACCAATTCCGACGGTGTTAAATATTGATCTTAAGCCTGTTAGTGTTAATATTGAAGGTATAATAACAGATCCGCAGACTCTTCAAATAGGTGGCAGAGTAGCAGTTGAAATTAAAAATGCTGGTAACGACGCTCTTACAGACCCCTTTGAAGTGACAGTATTTGAAGATATAAATTCTAATAGAGAATATGATAGTGCCGATAATATATTGGGAATGGAGCAGGTCTGTGAATCTGTGTATGGAGCAAGTATAAGTGTACATATAGAGGTTGACGGAATAGTACTGTTTAGGGATACTCCACTGTATGCTTTTGTTGACAGTAGTGAGGTTATTACAGAAACAGATGAACAAAACAACCAGCTAATCAGCAACTCGGGTTGTGAGTATAAGCCTCCGGTAGGAAGCTTTGACCCTGTTCTTGAATGGAAATGGGATGCTTCCGAAGTGCTTCCGAATTCAATCAATGTTCTGATGACTCCGGTTATTATGGATATGAATGGTGATTCTATACCTGATGTGGTGTTCGGATCTACCGAATCTACCAGCGGAGGTCTCGTGGAAGTTGGTATATTAAGAGCAATAAGTGGGGACAACGGAAAAGATATTTTTAACGTGACGGACAGTAATTATAGAATCAATGTTGCATCCTCAATAGCTGCGGCAGATTTAGATAATGACGGAAAGCCTGAAATAGTTGCTTGTGATAGCTCAGGTGCAAGACTGATTGCTTTTGAGAACGATGGAGCCTTTAAATGGAGAAGTCCTTCGCTTCAAAAAATCAATTGGGGGAGCCCATCCATTGCGGATATTGATAACGATGAAGTACCTGAAATAATAATAGGAAATCAGGTATTAAACAGTGATGGAACTATCAGATGGACAGGAGCAGGGGGAAGGTCATATAATACTAATGGTTCGCTCTCTTTTGCAATAAATATTGATACCGATGAGGAGCTTGAAATAATTTGTGGAAATACAGTATATAATGCCGATGGAACTATTTTATGGCAAAAGGGTCAATTGCCTGACGGACACAACGCAGTGGCGAATTTTGACGAAGATATTTATCCGGAAATCGTATTGGTGGGGGAAGGAAAGTTATGGCTTTTAGAGCATGACGGAGATGTGAAGTGGGGACCTGTGGCCTTACCTGGAGGTGGACGTGGAGGTCCACCTACGGTTGCTGATTTCGATAATGACGGAAAGGTAGAGATAGGGGTTGCTGCAGCTACAAGATATACCGTATTTAATGATGATGGAACTGTTCTTTGGTCTTCAACTACTCAGGATACAAGTTCTAATGTAACAGGATCATCTGTGTTTGATTTTGAGGGAGACGGTTCATATGAGGTGGTATACAGAGATGAACTGAAGCTGAGAATATATAGTGGAAAGGACGGAACTGTTCTATTTGAAGTTCCTATGAGCTCATGTACATGGTACGAATATGTGCTAGTAGCCGATGTTGACAGTGATGGAAATGCAGAGATTATTGCCGTTGCAAATAACAATTGTGGCTATGGTATCCAAAGAGGTGTTTATGTATTTGGGGATGCCAACGATACATGGGTTAATACTTGTAAGATTTGGAATCAGCATGCTTATAGCATAACAAATATAAACAGTGATGGAACCATACCTGCAAAATCTATTAACAATTGGGAAATATTTAATAACTTCAGGTGTAATCAGTCGATAGATGCCCTTGCGTGTGTTGACTTAACAATGTCATATTTGAGGGTTACTCCAACCGATGATTCTTATATGCTTACAGCACGTGTCGGAAACGGTGGGGTATTGTATTCTCCAAAGGGTGTGAGGGTTTCGTTCTACGGCGGCACTCCGATTTTTGGGGAGCAAAATTCAAATGAATCGGGAGCTTTACTTGATACCATTATTATGGAAAATCAGATAAACCCGGGTGAGTTTAAGGATGTATCAGTAGTTCTCAAAAAACAGTTGTCGGGAAAACATGTAATTTATGCAGTAGTTGATGATGATGGTTCTGGAGACGGAATGGTACGTGAGGTTAATGAAACCAATAATCAAACAAAGGGTGAATTTTTGTTTGATAGTAGCAGATATACACCGACACCAACACCAACACCAACATCAACACCGACATCAACACCGACATCAACACCAACACCTATACAGATTAAGGATATAGATCCAGTTAAGGCATCTGAATTAATTAAAGATACACCCGAAGGTAAGCTTGTTATACTTGATGTGCGAACATCGCAAGAATATGCAGAGGGGCATTTAGAGAGTGCAATTAACGTAGATGTAAATTTAGGTTCGTTTGAAAATGAGATTAATTCTTTCGATAAAGATAAGGTGTATCTAGTATATTGTGCTACAGGTACACGAAGCACAAATGCTGCGAATATGATGAAGGAAATGGGATTCACTGAAATATACAATCTAAACGGTGGTATAACAAGGTGGAAGAACGAAGGTTTTAAGGTTACAGCTATGCCGGATATAACAAAACCGACAGGTGAAATTTTGTCTACAGCAGATACTGTTGTGGCAGGAGAATCTTTTACCATAACAGTAGAAGCAAGTGATAATATTGGTGTAACGAAAATAGAGACGTATTTTGACGGAGAGCCAATTACACTCGATGAGAATAATAAATATACATACATATCAACAGTGGGGAGAACTGTTGAAATTACAGCGAAGGTGTATGATGAGGCAGGTAATGTACGAGATTTGCATAAAAGTGTAACGATAACAAATGATACAATAAAGCCTGTGGTCACTCTTACGGTAGATAAAACTGAGGTGAATGCAGGAGAGTCTGTGAGTTTAACTGTAGTTGCAACCGATAATGCCGGAGTAGCTAGAATTGAAGCCTTTTTTGAGGACAGAGAAATAACACTTGCTGAGGATGGCAGTGCAGCATTTGAACCGACAGAGTCAGGCAGGCTTACTATAAATGTCTTCGATTATCAGGGAAATAAGGAGACAGCAGAAAGCTTTATAAAGGTAATTGATGCAGTCGAACTTGAGGAAGACTATGAAAGACCGGTTGTCCAACTTGAAATGAACTCTAATGTGGTTACTGTGGGTGATGCTGTTACAATAAGGGTAACATCTACCGACAACAATAGAGTGGAATCAGTTCAGGCAGAGGTTTATGGCACACCTGTTCCATTGGACAATACTGGAATTGGTACATTTACATTAGATAAAGCCGGAATGTTTGAAGTTGTGGCAAAAGCATACGATGTATCAGGTAATGAAGGCTATGCAAGAAGGGAACTGCTTGTAAAAAACGTCGGTGATACTACACCGCCGGAAGGCTCTATCAAAAGCCCTGAGGATAATTCCAAAATATCGGCACCTATAGATATTATAGGAACTGCATATGACGAAAATCTTGCAAAATATGTACTTGAGTACTCTGAAAAAGGGAAGAACCAATATAGAAAATTTGCAGAAGGTACCTCAAATGTCAAGGATGGGATATTAGGAAAGCTTGACCCTACAATGATGCGAAACGGGTTATACGATATAAGGCTCTCAGTATATGACTTGGGAGGCTATATATTTAGTTATGGTGTTTCGTATATGATTGAAGGGGAGCTAAAGGTGGGGAACTTTTCGATTGGTTTTGATGATCTTACGGTTCCTGTGTCAGGTTTACCTGTGACTGTTGCCCGTAACTATGACAGTCGCTTTAAGACAAAGGGTGACTTTGGAATGGGCTGGACAATGGCACTTAAAGATATGTGTATAACTGAAAGCGTCGTTCCGGGTGAATACTGGAATCAGCAGTCGAGTGGCAGTGGATTTAGCTTGAATTACAGCCTTTATGAAACAAAACCTCATACGATAACAGTTACTTATCCCGACGGTAAAATGGAAGAATTCGGCATGACACTTTCACCCTCTTCACAGCCGTTTATGGAAATTCAAGAGACAACTGTGTCCTTTGCTGCAAAGCCTGGAACGTTTTCAAAGCTTGAAGCTTTAGATGTGGATAATACTGTACTTGTGTTAAATGACGGGCTGAAAACATTTGATCTTGAATACTATAATCCCAACCGATACAGGCTTACTACCAGAGAAGGTACGGTATTTATTATAGACCAAGGAAGAGGAGTGGAAAGCATAACCGATGCCAATGGAAATAAAGTTACCTACGGTAGAGACGGTATAATACACTCGGCAGGAAAAAGTATAACCTTTACAAGAGACAGTCAAGAAAGAATAACAAAGATAACAGACCCTATGGGTAACAGTATAAATTATGAGTATGACTATTATGGAGATTTGGTGAAAGTGACAGACCGGGAAGGAAATGCAACCAAGTTTACCTATAATTCAAGCCATGGTTTGATTGATATAATTGATCCTCGTGGCGTAAAAGTATCACGTAATGAGTATGATGACGAGGGAAGAATTATTGCACATATAGATGTCGACGGCAACAAGATAGAATACTCCCGGGATATGGGTGCAAAGCAGGAAATTATAAAAGACCGAATGGGCAATGTGACGGTAATTTCATATGATGATAGAGGTAATGTGATCTCTAAGACTGATGCCATGGGCAATTCTACATCCTATACATATGACACCAAGGGCAACATGTTGACAGAAACTGATGCAGCAGGGAAAATAACAACCTATACCTATGATTCAACTGATAATATACTGAGTACTGAAGACCCGATGGGCAATAAAAAAGAGTATACGTATAACGTCAGAGGACAGATTCTTACTGAAAAAGATCCGATGGGAAATATAACGACAAATACTTATGATGGTAAAGGAAATTTGACAAGCATTAAAGATCCAATAGGAAATATAACTTCCTTTACCTATGATTCAAAGGGTAATCTGGCAGGAATGACCGATCCTGAAGGTAAAACAATTAGTTACACCTATGACGCTAATGGTAATATTGCAAGCAAAACCGACTCTGATGGTAATAAAATAACATATGCGTATGATGCAATTGGGAATTGTTTGGCTGAGACTAAAAAGCTTGGAGAAGAAACAATTACTACAGCCTACGAATACGACAATATGGGGCGTATGGTAAAAATTACAGATACCTATGGTAACGCTACCTTAATGGAATACAATTCTATAGGGAAACAGTCTGCCGTGATTGATAAGCTTGGAAAACGGACAGAGTATTTTTATGATGTTTTTGGAAATCTTGAACATGTTATTTATCCAGATAAAACTAGTGAAAAGTATACTTATGACGTCGAGGGTAGAAAACTTACATCAACAGATCGTGATGGTCAGGTTACCGCTTATTCCTACGATAAGCTTGGAAGGTTGGTTAAGACAACCTATACTGATGGAGCATTTAAAGAGACAGAATATGATGCTAAAGGTCAAGTGCTTAGCGAGACTAATGAACTGGGGAACACTACCGTTTATATTTATGACGATTCTGGCAGTAATACTTCCGTTACAGATGCTTTAGGAAATAAAACATTGTACGAGTACAACAAAAACGGCAATGTAACGAAAATGATTGATGCCAAAGGAAATAAAGTAACTTATGAATATAATAACAAAGGAAACCGAACTAAAACAATTTTTGAAGATGGTAAATTTATTGTTTATGCTTATGATAAGAGTGGTCAAAAACTATCGGAAACAGACCGTGCAGGCAACACCACACAGTTTGAGTATGACTCTTCGGGAAGGCTTTCTAAAGTTACTGACGCAGAGGGAGGAATAACTACATATGGTTATGATAGTCTTGGAAACCTTGTGTCTCAGACTGATGCCAAAGGATATACAACAACCTTTGAATATGACAGGTTAGGAAGAAGGCTTAAACACACATTGCCTCTTGAAATGTCTGAATTAAATACTTATGATGCAGCAGGAAATATCATAGATGTAACTGACTTTAACGGAAACACAACCACCTTTGAGTACGATATAAACGGCCGTATGGTTAAAAAGACTTTCTATGACGGCACATCGGAAGATTACACTCACACTGTGACAGGACAGAGGAAAACCGTAACAACTAGCAGAGGTGTTACTTCATACAGTTATGATGCAAGAGGGAGACTTGTTAAACAAACAAACCCCGATGGAACAAGTCTTTCGTATACATATGATGCAGCTGGCAACAGAACCAGCGTTACAGTCCCGTCCGGTACTACATCTTATACCTATGATGCTTTAAACAGGCTTTCTACGGTGATAGATTCTGATGGAGGTATAACAAAATATACCTATGATGCTGTTGGTAACAGAACGAGTGTTGAATATCCTAACGGAACAAAAGCAGAATATACTTATGACAGCCTCAATAGACTTACAAAGTTGGTAAACAGTAAGGCTGACGGAACGGTAATATCATCCTATAAATATACATTAGGGCTTGCTGGTAATAGGCTTAAAGTTGAAGAAGATACTGGTAGAGTTGTTGAATACGAGTATGATAGAACCTACAAGTTATTAAAAGAAACTATAGACAATCCTTTAGAAGAGGTCCGTGTAATAAGTTATACCTATGATGCGGTTGGAAACAGACTGACTAAGACCGACAAAGGCATTACAACGAATTATACATATGACAAAAACAATAGGCTTATTGCCGAAGGCGTTAATACTTATACATATGACAACAATGGAAATACCCTTTCAAAAACAGGAGAGGAAGAGACGATATTATATACTTATGGAAACGGTAACAGACTTATACGTGCGTTAACAAAAAATGCATCAGGAACTTCAACTGTTGAATACGGTTATGATGCTGAGGGAATAAGAGTTGAAAAAGTAGTTGAAGGTAAAAATATCAGCAGATATACTGTAGATAAAAACAGGGATTATGCACAAGTACTTGAAGAAAGAGACGGAAGTGGCAAGCTTATAGTATGCTATGTATATGGGGATGACCTTATAAGCCAGAAGCGAGACGGTAATATAAGCTATTACCACTACGATGGGCTTGGAAGTACCAGGGCACTAACAAACAATATAGGTGATGTAACCGATACTTATATTTATGAAGCCTTTGGGATGCTTATCGGCCGAACAGGTTCTACATTAAACGATTACCTCTATACAGGAGAGCAATATGATCCGAATCTGGGCTTCTATTACCTAAGGGCAAGATACATGAATCCTTCTATAGGAAGATTTGCAACAATGGATACGTTTGATGGATTTACACAGGATCCTTACAGCCTTCACAAGTATTTGTATGCACATGCTAATCCTGTAAGTAATACGGATCCAAGTGGATACCTTACTTTAGCGGAGACACTAGCAGTCAACATAAGTATATCTCTAATTTTTACAACAATAGATATTGGTTATAATACTATATTTAAAAATAAAACCTATACTATAAATGAACTTGTAAAGGAATACACTATTGCAACAGCTACGGGAATAGTTAGTAGTTTGTTTGGACATCACGCTAAACCTGTTTTTGCTAAATTTTTTGGCAAAGGAACTTTTTTGGCAGCTGGATCTACGGCGGCAACCAGTTCTTTTTATGCCACTTTGGCAAAGGAACTATTAAATTGGGTTGTAAATGGAGAAACGATAGAACTTGAAAGAACTAAGAACAGAGTAATATCTGCAACCTTTGTAAGCTTCTTTGCAGGTGGTTTTATGTCACGTATAGATGCATATAACACTAGCGAATGCTATAAGATTGAATATATTTTAAAGGGAAGGGTTGGCATTGAGGAAGGATTATCCGTAGGACCTTATGATACTGTACCAGGAACTATAACTGCACTTGGGAGTAGATATCTTTCGAGTATTCTACAAAAGATTCTAAAAAGAGAAATAGAGGAAACAATTGAGGGTTTTTAACAAAGAATAAATGTATATAAATAGACAGTAAGAATAGTAGCACAGTTAAGTATAATGTATACAATTGTGCAGCGAACAAAGGGAGATGGTACTATATGACTAATAGAATAAAAGGCATTCTAAAAGTACTTGATTGTTTTGGAATGAAGCGCATAGCAGTTAACTTTTTCGAGGGAAGATTAATAGCTGTAGAATTAGGTAAAGGAGTATATATTGACGAAACAATTGAACAAATATATAGTAAAATACCTAAAAGCAAGAAGTATAATGAGGTAAGGGAGGGATTACTATCTAAAAATTACTGGAACAATTCTATTGTTTTAGAGTATCTTGCAGAATACTGGAAGAAAAAGGCGAATATTAGAATTGTCAATTACTATCTGTTTGTACTATTTCCAGAAGAAAAACGGAATATTATGGAAGATTGGCTTAAAAAAACACTAGCTAGAACAAAAATACTTAGGTTTTGCGTAACATGTTTTTCAATTATTAGTGAAGACTGTATTTTAAATAATTTAGATATACCTCAACTAGATACAGACAAAGAGTATAGAAAATTGTTGTTTCTTTATTCGTCTAAAGAAGATACATATATAGGACTAGCTTATGCTGGGTTTGTTGTTGATTCGATTTATATTGAAGGTGGTTATGAAGAATTAACAGTTAAGGATATTTTATCTAATATAGAAAAAATACTAACTAATATACCCGAAGAAATGCCAATTAGTTTTAAGAGGAACAATAAAGATAAAAAAATTCGGAAACTGATTAAAGATTGGAAAAAACCATATCAACAAGTACTATATATATCTGCACCGGAAGAATTTAAAAATAAATTTGATAATATTATTGAAGGGTATAAAATAGAGTACTTGGGCTATGATGAGATGAGTATTATAAAGGGTATGGAAAAGGTTATGGCATTATATAAAAAATGGTTTAGGTTTTCAGATTTTTGCAAACCAGTAGAATAGATATTTATAGTGTCCATATGATAAAGCAGAAAACCTTGTTAAAATCTTATTTGGTAAAACTATCTTTGTAAGACCTGGATTTGGAGAAAAATAATAAGAGTATCCGAGAATTTGTACGGATACTACTTTTTTTGTTATTTGAATGGCCTATTATTTTAAGGAATGAAAAAAATGTGGTTATAAATATGTAAGTGCTTCAAAAGATGACGTCTAGATATATAACGACCATTGCGATAAGCTAATGTTGTCATTTTTTGAAGCACTTTTTATGTTTTTGATTCAGCCTGCATTCATCTGGTAACTCCTTTGACCA
>JAEZUI010000165.1 GCA_023421115.1 Bacillota bacterium
TGACAAACCTTCAACACTTGATGCTTTTACGGGGATTATACTAGACTACAACGGAAAACCGTACAAGGAAGAAAAAACATTAGAATATTCAGATATTTCAGGACATTATGCTCAGGATGAAATCGAAGTTTTAGCTCAAGCAGGTATAGGCCTTGAAGGACCTGAATTAAAACCTGATGAACAAATTAAGCAAAAGGATTTTCTGCTTCTAATCTCACAGGTAATAGGCAACGGATACTCTTTTTATGGAAAACTGGCTTTAGGTAACGAAACAGAAACAGAGGATCTTTACAAGCTGCTTATCCAAGAAGGCATAGTAAAAGAAAGTGAAAAAAACCCTGATGGTCCTTTGACGAGAGAAGACAGTGTAAAATTCGTAATAAGGGCATTAAAATACGAAAAAATAGCTGCATTAAGTGACATTTTTAACTGCACTTTCACGGATAAAGCTGAAATAAATCCAGAACTTATCGGCCACGTAGTTCTTGCAAAAGGACTTAACATCGTGAACGGTCACGGAGATTATTTCAGACCAAAGGCAGAACTGAAAAAAGCTGATGCTTTGATAATAATATTTAACTATTTGCAAATTTAACATTTTTATCATACTTTTTAGGAGGCCTTGAGCCTCCATTTTCTTTTTCAAAACATCCCATAATTTTTTCGTATAATTTTTCAAAAAATTACCTTACATTTTAATTTTAGTAGTTAAAAACTCAAATGGATTTATTTAATCAAATAAACTTTTAAAAAAAGCTAAAACTAATCAAGAATAAGAATAAAGTTTAAAGGAGGTACAAATATGGGATTTTTCGATTTCTTCTATAATAATATTGAGACAAATAGAAATACAGAAAACCAAAAAATAAAAGCCGGTGAGGATACTTCAAAATTTCAACCGTTTAATGAAGAGTTCTCAATGGACTTGAGTACAGAACCCTATGGTACCAATATAAAAGAATTGGACAATTCTTATTCAAGTAGCGGTGTTGAAATTCACGACACAAGAAACACTATCAGAATACTATACAGTGGTATATTAGCGAAAAACGGCGCTAACGAAATATATGCGGTAATTGGATATGGTGACAATTTAAATTGGGAAAACATACAGGAATATCCAATGCACAAGTTGTCAAGTGATAAATTCGAGCTCATTTTCCCGGTAAGAAGATCAGGAGAAATAAATATGGCTTTTAAGGATTCGTCAGAAAACTGGGACAACAATTCAGGAAGGAACTTTACCTTTACTAATTATGTTTATGAGGGCAGCCATTAGGCTGCCCCTCTTTTTTGATTTTCAGATTTTATAAGTGATAATTAAAAAGTTTTTGGAGTTACCTTAGATCATATTTTTTAACTGCCTAACAAACTCTTCCTGATCATCTTTTAATTTATCTATATAGCGCCAAAGGACAGTTTGAGAATTATAATCCATATATGTTATTTTCATTCCATATTCAAAAGCCGAATTACGCATCATTTTCCACATTATTTTTGCTCCCAACCTAACTTCAATATCGTTTAAGTACAAACCTACATTTATATTCTCCGCCTCATAAAATTCATTTCTTGAACATATCATAAGACCTTCATAGCTTATGTTTTTGACAATGGCCACACTGTCTTCACCAGTCTCAACCCTAAAAATATCAACATATAAAGAAACAGGATAGCGTTCATGGGCTCTGCTGTTTACTACAAATTCCTCATTATTAACTGCAAGTTTGACGATACACTGTGATGGAATCACTTCTACCACATAGCAGCTGGTCATGTATACTTTTTTCTCCCTTTCCATCCCTAAAACAACTGGGTCATCCTTTAAAAAATTCTCTCTTATACAGTCATCTATAACTTTAACGGAGATAATATCATCACTGATTTCACGATTCACACCTACAACTAAAGTCTTAAGCTGTACAGCCTTCGAATAATGGCCTAATGAAACAATGTCACCGTTTTTTATAAACATGACCCCACCTCTATAACTATAAAATTGGCCTTTATTTGCTCTACATATTTATCGGAATTTTTTCACTTTTCCAATATATTTTTTAACGTACTTGCATATTTATGGCACAATTGTTGGCTCAAACAAATAAGAATCATTTCATTAATAAATATCTTTTGCTTCAAATATTCATAAGAAATATAAAACAACCATAATTTCCTTAACATTAAAATAATAAGAGCCCCAAAAAACAGGACTCTTATTTGCTGTAAAATATAGTATTCTTCTAGTGCTTTGCTATGGTCTAACTTTGTATGGTCTCATCATTTCGTTATCTTCGTGATCAAGTATGTGACAATGCCAGACATATCCTGGTCCAAATGTAGGATCAAAGGGGTACAAGTTTTTCCCAGGTTTTGATATAAACGTAGGAACATTCTGCGGCGCAAACCGCACCCTTATGATGGTAATCTGGCCCGGGTTCATCCTTACAGTATCTTTCCAGCCCCTTTCATTCTCAGGTGGTTCAATAGGATTACCCTTTAAATAAGGCGCTATAGGTGGCAATTTCATTTTGTGATCCAAAGTTGCAATTTCATTATTCTCATCTAGTTTGCTCCTATACCCTGTAACATCGAAATCCTGTCGGCTGATAACCTGGAATTGCACAAGGTGTAAATGTATGGGATGAGTATCTGCAGTCAGGTTTGCTATAACCCAGTCCTCTGTTGATCCAACTATAGGCAATTCAGAAATTGGGTCCTCCCACATCTTGTCATCTAAAAGCACAGCTACAGGGCCATTAGGTCCCATCATCTCATTAAGTGTCAAGAATCTCTGAGGTGAATCCGGATTAAGCTTTGTAATATTATTAAGTCTTTCTGGCAGTGCAGGAGGTTTGACCGGTGCAGAAGTATTTTCAGGCACTCTAAACCGCATAATTATCCCTACAGTAAATGGATCAGGAGGGTCTCCATCAGGATAAGGAGCGTTAGCATCATTGGTAAGAGTTATTGATGTTCCTGGTAAAATATCCGAAAAATCTACCAGAATATCTGCCCGCTCTCCAGGTGCGATTAATAACGAATCAAGCACTACCGGTTTTGGTAGGAAACCACCATCACTACCAATTTGTATGAACGTCATACCATTTGACATTTTCAAGTTATAAAAACGGGCATTAGATCCGTTCAAAAGCCTAAACCTGTACTGTCTTCGTTCTACATCAAGATTTGGCCATACCTTTCCATTTACCATAATAGTATCCCCAAAGAACTCAGGGACCCAATAAGGGTGAATATCCGGGTTTATACCAACATTGTTAAATGAGAAATTACCCTTTGAATCAAAGGATCTATCCTGTATTACTATTGGAATCTCATACTTGCCACCAGGTAATTTCAATCTTTTCTTATCTGATTTGCATGCTTCGCTCTTTGACGAATCACGCAGCAGATAGAAACCTGCAAGTCCTGCATATACGTTAAGACGTGTTATACCAAGCGCATGATCATGGTACCATAATGTTGTAGGCTCTTGCTTATTCGGGTACGTATAAAAGGATGTGACAAATGCAGATCCTTTCTTTCCATCATAAGTGAACCACGCATCAGGATTTCCGTCATAAATTGAAGATACTTCTCCCCCATGCAAGTGGGTAACTACCGGTACGGGTTTTTGAGCTTCTTCGAACCCTGGAGGAAACAAAGGCCATGGCTTTGATGGATCCATAGGCATATTATTTGGATTAGCCCAATGCAATGTTGGGTCAACAGCAAACAAATGTGGCTTTTTCAATCTATTTATCCATTTTACCATCACAGGTATTTCTCTATCAGCTTCAAAAGTAGCTCCCGGTGCACTTCTAGAGTACTTTATTTTATCTGTTTGAGGATCTCTAACCAGTCCTCCATAGCCCCAAACTGTTGTTTTAGGATATCCATCAGGCAAAATCTGCTGTTCGAACTCACTTATATCAACATAGTAAAGATGACTGAACTCCTTTTTTCTGATTACCGTTGGTTCTTCTCCATGTTTTCTCCCTTTAGTCTTTGTTTTAAACTTCAGTCTGAAAGGTTCATAAGCCGGTGGCTTTACCAATTGGTTAACAAACTTGGGTATTGTTGCAGGATCAATATCATTAACCCGATTAATTGGATTTGCTTTAAAGCTCTTCTTTTGTATAGTTTGATTTAAATAATTTAGTGCTTTGGCAAAGTAGAATAAAAGCAGAGCTGCAAATCGTTTAAACATTAAAATAACCTCCAATAATATATTATCTATAATATATTATGTAAACTTTTGCAAAGTAGTTCTTGTATAAGTTAAATTTAGTTGATTTATCAAATCCTTCAGTAACTTCTCAACACTAATTTATATTCTACGATTTTCTTCCCACGAGCATTCATCTATTTCAACATGCCACTGTGCCTTATAAAGTTATAGTCATGTGTCAATCGACATAATGTAAGTAATGTTCTTTATTCAAAATTTAAAAAAACTTGTTTAAAAATTAATATAAAAGGTATATATATAATACAATCATCAAATGATTGGTAAACAAGCTACCAGGAAGGGAATGAGTCCAATGAACTAGGACAAAACCATATAAGGTACTAGAAAGTAAGAGGATAAGTAGTTGTTCAAGATTCAATACCAATTAAATGTAATAAATTAAAAGGTTAGATATGAATTATTGTATCTAACCTTTTATTCCCTTATAGGAACTAAATATTTCAACGTACAGTAATATATTGAAATACAGAGCAAAGCACTAAAGAATTATTGTACCGTGTACTTAGTACCACTATATCTAATAAATTGTATGATTATTAGACAAAACTTTAATTTTAGGTATAAGGAAGCCGGGATTATATGCTGACTGATATGCTCCCGGCTCAATGATTTAAAAGAAAAGAGTTTATTTAGTGTTACTGCAAGAAAATAAAACTTCCATAATAATCTTTTTTTCAGCTTTTGACGAATTTCTAACAAAGTCTTCGTCGATAATAGTTCCATATATAAAGTGTTCAGATATAAATTTTGCCATATAACAGAATTCCTCAAATGTTTTAGCAGATAATTTTTCCTTTAATTCTGTTTCTGCACATTCAAAGTCTTTCCTATAAACAACAAAATTATTTTTATTATTTGGAAATTTTATGTCGTAGGACTCTGAATCTATTAAAGAGACATCCTTCATATCTACATTGCTTACATCAACTTTATCTGAAACACATTTAACCCAGTTGACTGATTTAAAAGAACCACTAAATGTTACTTTTTGTAAATTGCAATTATTGAAATTACTTTTTGTAAATTTACAGTCGTTGAAATTGCATTTTTCAAAAAAGTCATTCTCAAACATTGTATCCGAAAATTGGCATTTGTTGAAGGAACAATTTATAAATTTTGAATTATCTATTCTACCAACAAACCTTTTTCCAAATACAACATTATTAAAAATACAGTCTTCAAATAATGATTTCTCTGCATTAATTCCGTCAAAAATACTTTCTATAAAAGTGCACTTTCTAATCACAGGTTTGCTTAAAAAACCCCCAAGAATAGGATGATTAAAATCAACTTGCTCAAAGCAAATACCTTCTACAAGTTTTGGAAATTTTCCCTTTGGGGGCAATATAACTTCCTGTATATTCTTTGTGGTTGATATTAGTTTTAAAAAATCCGAAGCAGATATTTCATGAATCACAATTTTTCCTCCTAGTATATTAATGGAATAATCCAGTTAAACTTCGCCATGTCGGCTTACTTGGAGCAGGATTTGATATATATTTTAAAACGTGTTTATCCCACTGTTTGGAAGTAGTCAAATCCCAAGCACGCATAGTTTTTGGATTCCAGAAATCCGGTCCATATTGAAACCGTTTTGCCATTTCAAGGCTTTTAAGACCAAAAGTTCTTGAAGCTTGATTTTTTACTGCTGTATCAATAATACTTCCTCTAAATTTTGCTGCTTGGGAACCACCTTTTAAAACTTGTGCAATTTCGCCTCTACCTGCACCGAGAGCTGTTAGAGTAGCAACGTCACTTTGAGCAATAGCATTATCAACTTGTTTTACAACTGCACCATGTACCTGCTTAAGGCGAACACCTCTAAACTTATCAGTCATCCAACCAACTAAATTTCCAGAACCCACATTTTTATTAACTTGGCTAATTCCTACTTTAGCAGATTGTTTTGCTGTAGAACGTACCGTATTAACTACTATGCCTTTAGCTGCACTATATGCAAAATCTATTCCTAAAGTTGCAACTGTTTCTACAATAGCATCGTTAAAAGCTTGTTCTTGGTTTGCTATTTGTATTCTACGGTCAAAGGAACCCATGACATATAAAATGTTATCAGAAGTAGCTCTTTTGGAGTCATATGTAATATCTTGATCTGTTGTGTATTTCTCGTAAGTAGTACCTAAATAATAATCACTCAAACTCCTAAAGAAATACATGTTATCCATAGCTTCATACGTAAAGAACATATTCTCATAAAGGTAGTTTTTCTTTTTTCTAATTGCTTCAAGCTGTTCTGTTTGTTTTTGTATAAATTTATGATACCATTTATATAAGGACGAATCATTATCAAGTTCATTCAGATTAATACCCTTTGTTCTCTTCAATTCATAAATATAAGAATTAACTTCAGAATTGATAAGCTCTTCTTCTAATGTTGTACTGTATAATTCAAAAAGGTATATATCAACATGATTTAATTCACGTTTATTTTTTTGTAAATCAAGTCTACCAGAAGCTATAGAATATGAAAACATATTTTCTTTACTATTAGCTTTTAATTCTGCATTTGCTGTTGATTCTAATTTACGATAAAAATCATGCTCTTTAGGGCTATGTCCTGTTGGATCGTAGTAAATCAATGGATTATTAACACAATAAGTATACAAGTTGAGTGACAGGGGATCACTTGCACTACCCCTGTATGTATCCTTAATAAAGAAACTGATTTAGTTTTTTATCAAGGGTAGATTTAATTTTCAATGTTCTACCCTTGATTATATCATTTGGTATTCTGTTTTGGAAGATTTGGGATTCTATATTCTGACTTGTTTTTCATCATACCCCATATTATATTTACAAGCCTTCGGGCTATGCAGATTATGGCTTGACCTGATGTTTTACCTTCTGATATTTTCTTTTCGTAGTACTCACGAAAGACTGGATTTCTTGGGTTTTTGGTGTTCCTGTCCAGTATGATTTGATGGACTGCTAGAAGGTGGAATATACCGTATAGAATTCTGTTGCCTTGTTGGTTTTTTAGTTGTTTGTCCTTTTGACCGGAACTGTATGTAATTGGGGCTACTCCTGCGTATTTTGCGAGCTTTGCAGGGGTTGGGAATCGTTCTATATCGCCGATTTCACCGATTAATTTGGCAGCTGTGACAATATCAATTCCAGTCATGGTGTGGAGTTTGTAGCCCATTTTATCAACTATGAGCTTAATTTCTACCTCGATTTTTGTTAGTTCATCATCCTTGAATTTGATTTCTTTTACCATGCTTTCAACTAGGAAATCCCTTATGTATTGGTACTCTGGAACTTCTCTTACATTGTCATTTTCTGCTGTTTCAATAATCTGAACTGCTTTTTTGATGGTATAATAATTATGGCTGTTTGTAACTAATAGCTCTGTAAGCTCTTCTAGAGTGGCAGTTTTGAGCTTTGAAGGTGAGGGATACTTTTCCCAGAAGGCAAGGGCAGTTTTACCGTCTATTTCGAAAAAGAACTTATTGTATGACGGATAGTTATGGGCTAATTGGACATGTAACTGACTTTTAAGAGCACTTGAAGACCTGACTAATGCTTCACGCCTTTGTACAAGTTGGTTAACCGTCCAGTACAAATCCTGAGGATTGGCATTTCTAAGCTCATCAAGGCGGGATAATAGAACCCTTGCAACACAAAGGGCATCAAAGGAATCGTCTTTGTGATATATGGGAAGTGCTTTTCTTTCAACATTTGCAAGACTGGAATCAACTTCTTTTACAAGCTTTTTTTCACCAAGCAGGAAAACAGCTAAAGCACGGCCAACGCCTCCGCAATCCTCCAAGCCATAGACAGCGGTTTTTCTTTTAGCATGTTTTTTAACCTCAAGAAGCAGATCATTAAATTTGGAAGGTTTGTTTTCAATAGTGATTTCGCCCAATTTATCGCCCCAACAGTTGATAATAACAGCGGTATGAGTGAGTTTGTGAGTATCAATACCGACATAGATATATTTTTGTTTTTGATGCATTGTTTCACCTCAATTCCTGCACGGTCTGAAATTTAATAAATGTAAGCACCCAAAATATAGCGTTAAAGCTGTTTGCACAACTTCCGCACAGACACATAAGCTAATTCATTTATTTATATAGAACCGTTTTTTAAAAAGCCACATACAAAACCGCAAAACCTTTTTACAACCTTGTATCAAGCCTTTTAATGAGTTCCCAGAAGGCACTGCTTTGATGGCAGTACCTAAACTGGAACTGTTGGAACTTTTGACATACTCCTGATAGTGTTAAAAGCTGCAAAAACACAGATTCCCACATAGACACATACAGTCAATAAAGCCCCTGTAATCTATGTAAAGAGAGCGTGAAAAGCCCTCTATATTGTACAGAGTGTTTGAAAGAGGACTCATACAGCCCTCTTAATATTTAACTTCCAGACCTTCTTCCAACCCTTATCTAAAAGTGCGCTATCAGAGTAACACTTAGGGTCATTCACATTGATGACCTTTCGACTTCTTATACTCTCAAAAGTGACCTTGCCCGGGCGAACAACCAGCTTATTCATCCAACCGCCTTCAAGTTCTTTTTCCCACACGTGAACAGAATCAAAGGAAAAATACAACCTTAGGGCATCTTCAATAATCCCATTGATAACATTTACCCCATTAAGGGAAGCCCTAACTTTTGCAGCAGCATACAACCCTTCGTCAATACTGGTAACAATCTTAACTTTCGACATACAAAAACCTCCACACATATAAAACTAAAGACCTCTAAACCAATCAATAATATAAAGGGTAAAACGGAAGCAGCGGGCAAAACTGCCATACTTCCTGTAATATGTACTAGAATGATGATGCCTTCTCATAACTCTCAACCTCCATACCCTCACAGTCAACAGCCTCTACCAGCTTAATAACTATCTGACCTTTTGTAACATCAACTACAATCTTTCTTCCGGGCTCAAAGCCAAAAGTGCGAAGCCATGCACCTGATACTACCACGGAAGAAGAATTCTCTTCCATCCAAAACGCTGAAACCTCAGATAAGCGAACCATAAAATATACCTCCTTAACTTATACAGGCTCTCTGCCTACTCTCATATCGGTGCGCACGATACCGTCAAGTGAATTATTTGTCAATACATTTTGATTTTTTTATTTTTGAATCTTGAGAGTTGATTATTACAACAAAGAATGGATAGGCATAGCAGGAGAAAGTGATTCTTTGACGTCCCTGACGTAGTGAGTCAAGAGCAAATTCGTCCCCCCATTTTCAAGAAAGCCAGCTAAGCATACATAAAGAGACTGTAAGTAACTATGTTAGCTGCTCCTAAGAAACTTATAGCATCAGAGCCTAGGAAAAACATACAATAAAAGATTTATTGTATGTTTTTCCTAGGCTCCTGTAGGTGAACTATCAAGTACAATTAAGCCAAGTTTTGCTAATATTTTTAATTATTTAAAATTTAAAAAAACATGATCAAAATTGAAATGAAACGAGGCTTTAGGTATAATCTATAATCTATTAACAAATAACTATATGGATAATACGTAGTTGAAGTATTTTTCTTTGATACTCATATCATCATTGAGCTATTGACGCTGAAGCTTTATTGTCATTTCTGCAATCAATCAAATATATAGCATCATCAATCATGCTTTCATAACCAGAATTTATTACTACTTGTCGAGCAGTATGGTATTCACTTTGAGAAAAGTAAAAGATAGCAATCAAGCTACCATCTGCACAGTTAGCTGCTTCATATATCTTAACTTGTGTAAATACATGGTTAAGTGATGAATTGCTGGCAAGTTTAAATTCAACGATATTTTGGTTATGTTGTCCCATTGAAACAATGAAATCAGCTTGTCCCCTTCCGTTATTAGGTTCCGCATCTACCTTATAGTTTGTTCCATACCAAACAAAACGGAATAATCTTTGTAAATCGTTTTCTTTTGCTATTTGTTCCCCTTTTACATATAGATTTTTGTACCCATCGCAATCTTCAATAATATGTTTAAAAAACGCCAAGCGCTTTTTGGCTTCCTCTCTAGCAGATAGATTTTCCTCAATAGAATATTCTTTTTGCTTAAATATAGTAATCAAATTTTTAGAAGCTAATAATAATTTCTCTAACTGTTTATTTAGCTCTTGCAAACACTGTAGCTTAATTTCATCAGTATCTGCTTCTCGCAATTTAATGTAATAGTCATATAGTTCGGGGTATTCCCTAACAACTTCTTGAAACGCATCTTTTTCAATTTTTTGAATTGATTTTTCCCTAATAGCTCGGTGATTTCTTTTTTGATTTTCTTCATATTGCCATATAGCTTGGCCGATATAGTTATTTACATAGGCTCTTAAAGTATCATTTTCTATTGCAGCACGAATACGCTCATGGTTTTTATAAAAATCATTTCTATTGATAGATGGTTCATCTTCTCGTAGAATATCATATGGTGTTAACAGAACATATTCAATCTTTCCTTTTTCATTATAGATATATGGAAGTATATATTCTCTACTTATAAAACTTTCAGTATTATAGTTAAAATATACTTTCTCGACAGGAAGGGGTTTGCACAGGTTAGGAGCTATATATTCTTTTGCAAAATTTTCAGTGTATTCACAAAGAAATCTTTTAATAATATTTACAGTTAAATCGCTTATCTTATCTTTACCACTTCCCTCATAAAGCAACATAGCTTTCTCTATATGTTCTCCTTTTGATATGCCATGCGTATTAAGTGCAAATTCAATATTTTGGTATAACTCACATTCAGCATGAATAAAGTTCCAGTATATATTTCTGTTTGGATATTAATGGATTTTTCCAAAATAGGAATGCTAAATCAAAGGTTATGCTCCTTTTGGCATTCCTAACCATTTATTAC
>JAEZUI010000189.1 GCA_023421115.1 Bacillota bacterium
TATGGAGAGAGAATCCTTTGAGGATGAAGAAGTTGCAAATGTCCTCAACAAAAATTTTATTTCAATTAAAGTAGACAGGGAAGAACGCCCGGATGTAGATCATATATATATGAATGTCTGTCAGGCACTCACTGGACATGGAGGTTGGCCGTTAACAATTTTTATGACTCCCGATAAAAAACCATTTTTTGCGGGAACTTACTTTCCAAAAAGCAGCAGAATGGGAATGCACGGTCTGATTACCATTTTAGACAGCGTACACAATGCCTGGATAAATGAGCGGGATACTTTATTAAGATCAAGTGAACAGATAATCATTGCTATAAACGAACGAAATGACATTTTAGAGCCAGACTCTGAAGAAGAGTTATCCGAGGATATTTTTTATGAAGCGTTTGCCGAATTCAAATATGATTTTGATAATATTTTCGGTGGCTTTGGAAGTGCACCCAAATTTCCAACTCCACACAACTTGTTTTTTCTCCTTAGATATTGGTACAACACAAAAGAGGAATACGCTTTAACTATGGTTGAAAAAACTCTTGAAAGCATGCATAAAGGTGGAATTTACGATCATATCGGCTATGGATTCAGTCGTTATTCGACAGACACTAAATGGTTGGTACCTCATTTCGAAAAAATGCTTTATGACAATGCCCTTTTGGCCATTGCTTACCTGGAAGTCTATCAGGCAACAAAAAAGAGTAAATACGCAGATATTGCCGATGAAATTTTCACCTATGTTTTAAGAGACATGACTTCTGTGCAAGGTGGCTTCTATTCAGCTGAAGATGCCGATTCCGAGGGTGAAGAAGGAAAATTCTATGTATGGTCTGTTGATGAGATTAAAAAAGTGTTGGGTAATCACGATGGTAAAAAATACTGCGAATACTACGATATCACTATCCATGGAAATTTTGAGGGCCATAATATCCCAAACTTAATTAAGTCAAATATTCCCAATGGAGAAAAGCCCCTCATAGAAGAGTGCAGGAAAAAGCTTTTTGAATATAGAGAAAAAAGAGTACATCCCCATAAGGACGATAAAATTCTCACCTCATGGAACGGACTTATGATTGCAGCTATGGCCATGGGTGGAAGAGTTTTAGGTAATAAAAAGTATACAAAGGCTTCCGAAAAAGCTGCAGAATTTATTTTTACAAAGCTTGTTGCAAACAACGGAAGGCTGCTCGCTCGATATAGGGACGGAAACTCAGCATTTCTCGCCTATGTTGATGATTATGCCTTTTTGATTTGGGGACTTATCGAACTTTACGAAACAACATATAAGCCTATATACTTAAAACGCTCTCTTAAACTCAATGATGACCTTATTAAGTACTTTTGGGATGAAGCAAACGGTGGTCTATTTCATTACGGAAGCGACAGCGAACAGCTTATAACAAGGCCAAAGGAAATCTATGACGGAGCAACACCTTCCGGAAACTCTGTAGCTACAATGAATTTTTTAAGACTTGCACGTCTTACAGGGCAGTCTGAATTGGAAGATAAAGCTTACAGTCAGTTTAACGCTTTTGGAAGAAGTATAGAGCGCTTTGCAAGAGGACATTCCTTCTTCCTTTCTGCGTTGCTGTTTGCGAAATCTAAATCAAAGGAAGTTGTAATAGTGGGAAATGAAAAGCTGGAATCCAACAGCATGGTAAATATTATTAGAGAAGAATTCCGACCCTTTACATTATCTATGTTCTATTCAAAAGATCATATTGATTTGAAAGATCTTGCTCCTTTTATTGAAAACTACAAGACTGTTGAAGGCAAAACCACAGCATATGTTTGTGAAAACTTTGCATGCCAGGCTCCCATTACTGATAATTCAATATTCAGGAATACTATTTCCACATAAGAATGGTACAAACTTCAAAAGCGCAGCGGAACCTGTGATTCCGCTGCCTTCTCTATATTTTGACAATTATATATTCTCCTTCTCTATAAGCCATTTCAAATAACAATCTATAAAATATTTAAGTCACAAAGTGCATCATGAAAGCTTAAAAGCTTTCAAATAGAGGAACATTATTTTGCAATGAAAAAAATGCATCTCAGTCATACCAAAAATAATAATGATTTACGAATTCTATAATATGGTCAATATTTTTTTGTAATATTACGTGTTCTCTGGTCAAGAAAAGAAAAATGCTGTAATATTAGACTTAAAGAGCACAATTACAGAAATTTTTATAATTTATTATTCAATTGGAGGTCAGTATAATGTTAAAAAAGTACTTTTTCAAAGGACAAGCATTACTATTCTCATTAGCTTTTCTAGCTGTCACGCTTTTGGGTAATTCTAATGCTTTTGCATCCACTGCCAACACAGGCATGCGTAACATTTCGGCACTTGAGCTTACAAAAGAAATGAGACTAGGTTGGAATTTAGGTAACACAATGGACGCTTTTGGCACTGCCGGGTTAGACTCAGAAACGTGCTGGGGAAATCCAAAAACAACTAAAGCAATGATTGATAAGGTAAAGGAAACGGGTTTTAATACAGTAAGAATCCCTATAACCTGGTCAGGTCATATTGGCTCTGCTCCGAACTATGCTATCGACGAAGCATGGTTAAACAGAGTAGAGGAAATAGTTAATTATGTTCTCGACAATGACATGTATGCTATTATTAATCTTCACCATGAAGAATCGCATTGGCTTGTACCTACATATGCAAATCAAGATAAGGTTGCTGCACAGGTCAAAAAGCTGTGGGAGCAAATAGGGACTCGCTTTAAAGATTACAGTGACTATTTAATTTTTGAAGCAATGAATGAACCGAGAGTCATTGGTTCCTCGAGCGAATGGTCGGGAGGAACATCTGAAAACCGTGCTGTAATAAACAACTTGAATTTGGCCGCTGTTAATACTATTAGGGCTACAGGCGGAAATAATAATAAAAGGTTTATAATGATACCTACACATGCTGCAACTGGAATGACAGATGCTATAAATGATCTGACAATTCCAAATAACGATAACAGAATCATTGTATCCATACATTCCTACTCACCCTATTTGTTTTGTATGGTCGAAACGTCTAATTTTACTTGGGGTACAAACAATGATAAAGCTTCACTTTCATCTGAATTCGATGCCCTTTACAATAAGTTCATAAGGAATGGAAGAGCTGTAGTTATTGGCGAGTTTGGCACAATTGACAAGAATAACTTGTCTTCTAGGGTAACTCATGCAGAATATTATGTCCAAGAAGCCAAAAAAAGAGGGATACCGGTTATTTGGTGGGATAATGGATATTATGGACCAGGCAAGAGTGATTCTTATGCTATATTAAACAGAAATGCACTTACATGGTATTATCCTGAGCTTGTCCAAGCCCTTGTAAAAGCGTCAGGATATACTGCTACAAGTGTTCCAACTAAAACTGCTACTCCTACTGCTACGCCTACAATAGCTCCTACAGCTACACCTACAGTTCCTCCTACAATAACTCCAACAGCCCCAGCGAATTTTATCTATGGTGATATTGACGGAAATGGCAGTGTAAATTCTTTAGATTTTGCCTTCCTTAGACAATATCTCTTGAGTTCGCTAGCAGATTTCCACCATCCAAACGGCAAATTCGCTGCTGATGTAAACGGGGACGACAGTGTAAACTCCCTTGATTTTGGATTTATGCGTCAATATCTATTAGGTATAATACAAACGTTCCCTGCTGAAGAAAACATTATCGTTTCCCCTACTCCTCCTGTTGGAGCAGAACCGGGTATTTTATACAATGGAAGATTTGACACTTCAAATCCCTCTGGTCCTGTATGTGCATGGTCAGGTTCTAATGCAGAACTTAATTTTTATGGAACAGAAGTTAGTGCTACAATAAAATCCACTGGCGAAAATTGGTTTCAAGCTATCGTAGATGGTACACCTCTTGCACCTTTCGCTGTTAAAAGCACTACATCTACAGTCAAACTTGCAAGTGGACTTAGCGAAGGTAATCACCATATTGTTTTGTGGAAAAGGACAGAAGCCTCACAAGGAGAAGCCCAATTCCTCGGCTTTGATTTCGGTTCAGGAAAGCTACTTGCCGCACCAACTTCTTTGCAAAGAAAGATAGAATTTATTGGTGACTCTATCACATGTGCTTATGGAAATGAAGGTACTCGCAAAGAAGAAAGCTATACTCCAAAAAATCAAAACAGTTATCTATCCTATGCTGCTATAACTGCACGTTCATTAAATGCAAGTTCAAACCTTATCGCTTGGTCTGGAATCGGCCTTACAATGAATTATGGTGGTGCAAGCGGTCCGCTTATGCTTGACCGTTATCCCTACACCCTTCCAAACAGCAATGTTAAGTGGAACTCCGAAAATTATATCCCCGATGTAGTTGTTATCAATCTCGGCACAAACGATTTTTCAACTACACCTGCAGACAAAACAAAGTATGTAACTGCTTACAAGACACTAGTTTCACAAATAAGACAAAACTATCCCAATACACATATTTTCTGCACAATCGGACCTATGCTTTGGGGTTCGGGTTTGGATTCATGCCGCAGTTATATAAACGAAGTTGTGGATTCCTTCAAATCAAGCGGAGATTCCAAAATTTATTTTGTTGAGTTTCCACAACAAAGTGAAAGCAACGGCTATGGTGAAGACTGGCACCCAAGCCTCAAAACTCATCAGTTGATGGCTGACCAACTTACATATGAAATAAAGAGCAAACTTGGTTGGTAAGATATAAAGTTGAAAAGAGACTTTCATGTAATTTACGTGAAAGTCTCTTTTCTTGAATTTTCAAATTCAAATCTAAAGCCTTCTATCTCTTGCATATTTTCTTTTATTTTGTCTCTACGCCAAACAAGCTTGTAATGTCTCCATCCTCAAGGATACGTCTGCTTTTCAATTCAGATTTTGCCAACATAGCCTTGGTTTTTCCCTGTATCGCCTTTGATATTAAGTCCTCAATATTTACATCCCTTAGGGAAAAAAACATTTCGGGGTTGTCATCCAAACGTGCTCCTATACCATATAAAACGGCTGCAACATGCTTGCACATAGAAGCCCAGTCTGGGCAAGAGCAGCTAAAGCTAATCTCTTTTGGTGAAGGAAACAATCCACTTCCCTTTGCAGTAAATAATTCAGAAAGCGCCTTTGGAAATTTGCCGTCTATCAATTCCTGGAGGGATTCTATTTTGCCCTCACAGGACTTAATTATCTTTTTCCACAAATCATCGTTAATTTTTTGAATTATTACATCAACCTCATACGGCTTTGCCCTACTTC
>JAEZUI010000252.1 GCA_023421115.1 Bacillota bacterium
TTGAAGCTGATTCTCAGAATTACAGGGTCTTTCTTTCAAAGGAAAAGTATGAGCAATTAAAAAAAGATATACCGCTTAACGACTATGACGGTATGATAAAAGAAATGAAAAATGGAAGTTTGGTTATTGATGATTTGAACCACTATGAAACGGAAGAAATTTTCAAGCTTTTAAAACCGGATATTTTCTGCTCGGGTATAAAAGATAAATACATTGCCCATAAGGCTGGTATTTTTTCCAAACAGCTTCATTCTTACGACTACAGCGGTCCGTATGCCGGTTTCAAAGGAGCGGTAATATTTGCAAGGGACATTGCAATGGGGATTAAAACACCTTCATGGAAACTGATTAGCCCTCCGTGGAAGACGCAGCCTACAATTGAAGGGAGCTATGCTTTTTAGTTTATCTTGAAGTAAATATGTAATTGAGGAGGGATTTTAAATGCTAGATTCTACACCAAAAGATTATGTTGATAGAAAAGGACTGGTTATAAATCCGGCAAAAACCTGCCAACCGGTTGGGGCAATGTATGCGGCTCTTGGAATACACAAATGCCTTCCCCATAGCCACGGTTCACAAGGTTGCTGTGCATATCACAGAAAGTTTCTTACAAGAAATTTTCGGGATCCCGTTATGGCATCCACCAGTTCTTTTACAGAAGGAGCAGCTGTTTTTGGCGGAGGCTCAAACCTAAAGACTGCAATCAAAAATGTTTTTTCAATATATGATCCGGATATAATTGCTATTCACACTACGTGTCTTTCAGAGACAATCGGGGATGATATACCTTCGTTTATTCTACAGTCACAAATACCTGAAGGAAAGCTTGTAATTCATGCCAATACGCCAAGTTATGTAGGTTCACATGTTACCGGATTTTCCAATATGGTAAAGGGTATGGTGAAATATCTTTCACAAAACAGTGGTAATCCTAATGGGAAAATAAACCTAATACCTGGCTTTGTAAATCCCGGCGATATGCGGGAAATGAAGAGGATTTTAAAATCTATAGGAGCAGAATTTATAATGTTTCCGGACACAAGTGGAGTGCTTGATGCTCCTATGACAGGTAAATATGATATGTATCCTTCGGGTGGGACAAAAGTAGAGGAACTAATAGATACTGGCAATTCAACTGCAACTATTGCATTAGGAAGCTTTTCATCAGCGGATGCAGCTTACGAATTGGAAAAGAAATGCAAAGTACCTCCTGTTGTATTGAAAACGCCTATAGGTATCGAAGCTACCGACAAATTTTTGATGGAAGTGTCAAAGCTTACCGGTAAGGATATACCCTATGAGCTTGAAGAAGAAAGAGGTCAGGTAATTGATATAATGGTGGATTGTCATTATCACTATCATGGAAAAAAGGTGGCTATATTTGGAGATCCGGATTTAGTCATTGCTCTTACCGAATTTGTCATTAGTCTTGGAATGATTCCTAAATATGTAGTGACAGGTACGCCCGGTGAGATTTTTGAGAAAGAGGTAAATGCAATGCTCAGAGAGGCGGGAGTGGATGGGAAAGTTAAAGCTGCTGGCGATCTGTTTACTCTACATCAATGGCTCAAGGAAGAACCTGTAGACCTTTTGATGGGGACCACACATGGTAAATACATTGCAAGAGCAGAGGATATTCCATTGGTGCGCATAGGGTTTCCTATTCTTGACAGAAGTGTACATTCATATATGCCTCTTGTGGGCTATAAGGGAGCAATGAGAATAATTGAAATGATTAGCAATACGTTGTTAGATAGGCAGGATAGGGATGCAGCCGATGAGGATGTTGAACTTATAATGTAGTTATAAACCTCTTAAGGTTTTCCTTCGGGATAACGAAAAAATAACTTCCTATTCTTATATTTTGAAAACATTATCAAATCAAGTTTTTTCGTTACCCCGAGTAGGAACTTATATTTTAATCGTTTCTTATTAATTAAGGGGAAACCTAAGAGGATGAAAGGGAGGATGGATATGTCAAGCAGAGTTAAAAGTGATGTTCTTGAAGAAAGAAAAGAGTTTATATGTTTTAAATCAAAGGGTGACAACAAAAACTTGCAATGTGAAAAGGACAGCATAGCAGGAAGCGTCAGCCAGAGAGCGTGTGTGTACTGTGGTGCAAGGGTGGTTTTAAATCCTATTACTGATGCTTGGCATATAGTACATGGTCCGATAGGTTGTGCAAGCTATACATGGGATATAAGAGGAAGTCTGTCTAGCGGATCGGAAGTATATCGAAATAGTTTTTCAACTGATATTAGGGAGCATGATGTGGTTTTTGGAGGGGAAAAAAAACTGGCAGCAGCCATTGATGAAATATGTGAAAATTATTCACCTAAATTGATTTTTGTTTATGCCACTTGCATTGTGGGGGTTATCGGAGATGATATTGATGCAGTGTGTAAAAAGGCGGAGGAAAAATATAGAATACGTGTTATTCCAGTAAAGTCAAGCGGGTTTGCAGGAAACAAATCAATGGGTTATAAAGCTGCATGTAATGCACTGCTTAAGTTGATGGAAGAAGGGAACGGGGATAAAAAAATCAGGGGGATAAATATTCTTGGGGACTTTAACTTAGCCGGTGAAATGTGGATTATATCAGAATACTTAAAGAGAATTGGTGTCAATATTGTCTCGAAGTTTACCGGAGATAGCCGGTATGAAGAAATAATCAAAGCGCCTCAAGCTACTTTAAATATTGTTCAGTGTGCAGGGTCTATGACCTACCTTGCAAAGGAAATGGAAAAGAGATATAGGATTCCGTATGTTAAGGTGAGTTTTTTTGGAATAGAAGATACTGCAGCCTCCATTATGAATGTAGCGTATGCCATTGGAGATAAAGAATCGGTAAAAAAGGCAAGAGAATTGATAGATGAGGAGATAAAAAGGATTGAACCCCAAATAGATTCGTATAAGGAAAGACTTAAGGATAAAAGAGCTGCGATTTATGTTGGTGGGGGATTCAAAGCAATTTCCCTTATAAGACAGTTTAATGACTTGGGAATGAAAACTGTAATGGTGGGAACACAGACAGGAAGAGCAGAAGAATATGAGGTGTTAAGAAATATTGTTGATGAGGGTACGGTTATACTAGATGACGCGAATCCTGTTGAACTTGAAAAGTTTATGATGGAAAAAGGTGCGGATATACTGGTGGGAGGTGTGAAGGAAAGACCTCTTGCTTATAAACTCGGTATTGCATTTTGTGATCATAATCATGAAAGAAAACACCCTTTGTGTGGGTTTGAAGGAGCACTAAACTTTGTAAAAGAAATTGACGGTTCAATTAATAGTCCTGTGTGGAAAGTAATACGCCAGGGGGGTGGTTAGTGTGAAAAACAGAAATCTTGTAAATTTAAATATAAATCCATGTAAAATGTGTATGCCAATGGGTGCAGCGATGGCTTTAAAAGGCATTGAAAATAGTATGATAGTACTTCACGGCTCTCAGGGATGTAGCACTTATATAAGGCGACATATGGCAGGACACTATAACGAACCTATAGACATTGCCTCCTCTTCACTAAATGAAGAGGGAACTGTATATGGTGGATCAGGTAACTTGAAAAAAGGCCTTATGAATGTGATAAAAATGTATAATCCAGATGTAATTGGGGTTGCTACCACTTGTCTTGCTGAAACAATCGGAGAGGATATAAGGAGAATAATTCAGGAATTTTATGAGGAACATCAAAATGAAGTGCAATTTAAGTTTGATAGAGTAAAGATTATACCCATATCTACTCCAGGTTATGGTGGTACACATTTTGAAGGTTTTTACTCGGCACTTCTAAGTCTTACAAAAGCACTTTGCCAAAAGAGTGAAGCAACCGGTAAGGTGAATATAATAATGGGTAATATGAATCCTGGAGATGTGAGAAATATAAAAAAGGTATTGGATTATTTCGGAATAGATTATATTATGCTCCCTGATGTTTCAAATACTTTAGATTCTCCTTATAAGAAGGAGTATAAACGTATTCCCGAAGGGGGAACAAAAGTTAGTGATATTGAAAAAATGGCAGGGGCTAAAGCAACTATTGAAATCGGCTTGACCATACCTGATAAATTATCTCCGGGCTTGTATCTCGAAAAGGAATTCGATGTACCTCTGTACCGATGTGCGATGCCAATCGGAATTTTCAATACCGATACCTTTATTGACATATTAAAAAAAATATCATTAAAAGAAATGCCGAAGGAGCTTTTAGAGGATAGGGGAAGACTAATAGACGGAATGATAGATTCGCATAAGTTTAACAGCGAGGGAAGAGCTGTCATTTTTGGAGAACCTGAACTAAGCTATTCAATTGGTAAGTTGTGTATGGAAAATGGTATTAAACCGGTACTGATTTCTACCGGTGCAGAAAACCAAAAACTTAAAGAACTTTCAGAAGGCAAATTATTGGACGAAGAAGCAATGGTATTGGATGACACAGATTTTGATACAATTAGAGACTATGCCGTAAAGCTTAAAGCAAATGTTTTAATAGGCAATTCCGACGGAAAAGTAATTACCGAAAAAGAGGGAATTCCCTTGGTAAGAGTTGGTTTTCCAATTCATGACAGGGTTGGAGGTCAAAGAAAAGTTACAACAGGGTACAACGGTGCTCTTAACCTTCTCGATGATATTACCAATACACTTTTAGAAAGAAAATATTCAGGCTATAGAGAACGAACGTACAACAACTATTACAAAGAGAAGAGTGTGAGTGTTATGAATGTAGATGAGAAAGTTACTCCCGTAATGAAGGATGAGGAGAGAAAAATATATAATTCACAGAAAACAAAAGAGCACCCATGTTTTACAGCCGGAGCGTGTAAAGTGGCCAGGATGCACATACCTGTAGCTCCAGCATGTAATATTCAATGTAATTACTGTAATAGGAAATATGATTGTCAGAATGAAAGTAGGCCTGGGGTTACAAGTGAAGTACTATCACCACAAGAGGCTGTAAAAAAGTTCTTAGAGGTGAAAGAGAAGCTTGGAAATGTGAAAGTTGTGGGAATAGCAGGCCCGGGTGATGCTTTAGCAAACTTTGATAAAACCATGAAATCGATTGAACTTATAAAAGAAGCTGATCCGGAAGTAATTATATGTCTTTCAACAAACGGTCTGATGCTTCCCTTCTATGCTGATGACATTATTGAAGCAGGCGTATCCCATGTGACTATTACAATAAATGCTATAGATCCTGAGATTGGAGCTAAAATTTATAAGTATGTCAATTTCAGAGGTAAAAAGCTAACCGGGATACAGGGCGCGGAAATTATTATAAAAAATCAGTTGTCTGGTCTAAAATACCTTTCGGAAAGAGGGGTAGTATGTAAGGTAAACATAGTTTTGATAAAGGGTATAAATGATGAGCATATTGAGGAAGTTGTTAAGAAAGTTAAGGAAAACGGAGCGTTTATGACCAATATTATGCCTTTGATTCCTGCAGAAGGAAGTGACTTCGAAGATATGCCCCTGACAAATAATAAAGAGCTCAATGAAGTAAGAAAGAAGTGCGAAGAACATATTAAACAGATGTACCATTGCAAACAATGTCGAGCTGATGCTATTGGTACGTTGGAACAGGATGTTTCACCGGAATTTAGAAACAGTAAAGCTTCAAAGAATTCGAATGAGACTAATAATAAGCAAAAGTGCAAGACGTTTACCTTTGCGGTAGCGACTGGATCCGGAATGTATATAGATCGGCATTTTGGGCATGTTGAAGAATTTTATATTTTCAGCTATTGGTTGGGTTCAATCAGTTTTTTGGAGAAGAGAATTGTGAGTAAATATTGTAATGGTTCTGAATATTGTGACAGTGAAGAATCAAAAATTGAGACCATCATAAATACAATATCCGACTGTGATGGCGTGTTGACTTTGCGTATAGGATATAATCCTCAAAAAAGGCTCGAAGAAATGGGGATAAAGGTCTTTCAGACTTGTGGGAATATAGAAGAAGGAATCAAGCTTGCTGTAAATGAGTTGGGCTACGAAAAGGAAGAAGTAAAGGGTTAAATTATAGGGGGGATAAAGGTGAAAAAACCAAAGTATCATGTTTTTGTTTGCACTAGTTCAAGGATTAACGGACAGCAGAAGGGATATTGTTTTTCAAAGGATGCAGTTTCAATTGTTCAGAATTTTATCGAAGAAATTGATGCAAATGATATAAGTGATGATGTTATGGTAACCAATACCGGTTGCTTCGGTATTTGCAGTTCAGGACCAATTGTTGTGGTATATCCTGAGGGTATATGGTACAAGGAGGTTACCCCGGATGATGTAACGGAAATAGTACAATCACATTTTGTAGAAGGGAAAAAGGTTGAAAGACTAGAGATTACTTAGTTTTATATCTTTTTGTATAAATGGTGTTAATCAAAGGGGGGTGGTAAAATGCAAAGGACAGGAGTAAAGATATTAGAACTTAATATAAGACCAAGGATTAAAAATGTATTCCCAACTAAAACTATCTTAAATCTTAGGTGTTTCACCCATAAGGATTCTTTACTCCTGGGTTTTGCTAAATCACAAATCAGGTTATCCGCTGCTTTGGAATTTAAATTCCTTATTGAAAGATGAGGTGTGGATTATGTCACTGTCTTTAGGAAAAAACAATAGGATTACTGTAATTGATAGAACCCTTCCTGAAATAATATCAAATAAGCATAGCATGAAAAGACTTGAGACAATATACTTTTGTTGGATTCTAAAGGAAATTGGTGTTGATGTGCTTGAGATAGATTCGCTTTTTTTAGAATCCATTCCAAAGCTTCCAAGTGGGCTTGTTTTTTTGCTCAGGATAAATTCAAAAGAGGACGTATTAAGGTGTATAAAAAGTAATATTAAGTACGGTATATTTTCTCAAGAGTTATTGGCAGATATCGTAACGCTTAGAAAGGCTAAAAGCTATGGAATAAAAATAACTGTTGAGGTAAATATAGAAAAATTAAACGGTATAGAAAAGGTGAAAAATCTTTGTAATTTACATTTAGTAGATGAAATTAGAATGATGGGCATGGATTCTCTTTTTAACCTCCTGTGGATTGACAAAGTTAAGAACCTTTCTAAAACTCTCAATAAAGTTATTAATATATGCCCGGGAAATATGTTTTATAATGCTACTGCGTTATGCCTAGAAGGAATTATGAATGGTATAAATTCTGTTACTGTATCTTTTTTGGGATATGGACAGAGTAGAGGATTTGCTGCTTTAGAAGAAGTGTTAGCGGCAACAAAAATAATTCTTAACGCAGAGTTAAAGCTGGATTTAAGCAAACTACCTGAAGCGGCAAAATATTTTACCTCTCTTACAGGAATTCGGATACCAGAAAATAAGCCAATTGTGGGAAAGAGAATATTTAATTATCAGGCAGGTATACATGCTGATGGAATTGAAAAAGATCCGGTAACTTATGAACCGTTTGACCCCTCTATGGTAGGGTTAAGAAGAGAACTGACCATTGGCAAGCATTCCGGAAAAAGAGCTGTACAAAAGAAGCTGAAGGAATTGGGTATTATCTGTAAAGTGGAGGACGCGGCTAAAATTTTGGATTCGGTCAGAGAGAAGAGCAGTCAATGTAAAAGAGACTTGTTTGATGAAGAGATACTGGACATATATAGAAGCGTTGAGTACATCAGGTAAGGGAGTGAGAAGATTATGAAGATAAACATGGTAGATACAACATTAAGAGATGGTGAACAAAGACCCGGAATAGCACTTAGGGCATCGGAAAAGATCGATATAGCTAAAATGCTCTCTAAACTCGGCATTTACCAGATTGAAGCAGGGATTCCGGCCATGGGGGGAGAGGAAAAAAAGTATATAACTAAATTGATGGGGCTTGGTTTAAAGAGCAGGATTTCTGCTTGGAATAGGATGAGTATAAATGACATTAAAGAATCGATAGATTGTGCTCCTCACATAATCCACATTTCAATTCCGTCATCGGATATTCAGATAAAGAGGAAATTACAAAAGAATAGAATGTGGGTGGAGGAAAATATGAAAAAATGTATAGCTTTTGCAAAAGACAAAGACTATGAAGTGACCATAGGTTTGGAGGACGCATCTAGAGCTGATCCGGAATTTCTAGCGAAGATTATCGGTGTTGCAAGTTCAATGGGAATTAAGAGGATAAGATATGCCGATACCGTTGGTGTACTTTACCGGCAAGGTATATATGATCGAATTTCACGAATAAAGAAACAGTTTAGTCGCATTGATTTGGAAATTCATGCGCACAATGATCTTGGGATGGCCGTTTCTAATTCAATTTCGGCAGTTAAAGCAGGTGCATCCTTTGTGGATTGTACAATTGGTGGAATTGGTGAAAGAGCAGGCAATTGCGATTATATAAGATTTATAACTGCTGCTAAAGCTATTTATGGACTTTGCAGCGAAATAGACTTAAAAAAGACTCTCAAGGTGCAAAAAAGTATTCTGAGGATGATAAAACCAGAGGCATCATAGGCAGAAAATAAATTAGTGCAGCTTGAAATAATTATTTTGTGAAAACTAAACGAATATGTCAAATGTCAAACATGTTTTAGGTTGTTTTTAGAAAGAGCTTTAGCCATATAAGCGGGGGGCTTTTATGTTTAAACGAGAAAAAATTAGGGTGTTTTTCCAATAACGCTTTGGTTCTCTTCTATTTTGATAAATTTTTATTCCCGTAGAAGCGCAAAATTGCGTTTATTGCTTGCCCCCATTTTAGATTATGGTTGAAGAACTGAATTTAATTTGGTAACATAAAAGTCTTAAAGTCTGACAGCGTGATTATGTTAGGGGAACAATGCTTCTCGAATTTGTCCTTTGTGATATCCCTATTTGTCTTTTTGATACTAAATGAGCTTTAAGATTTTCAGTATTAAGCTTTAAGATATCATCATAATTATGTTGTAAAATGCTATCCGCTAATCCTTTAATTTTCTCACCTGATACAGGCATTGTACAAAATTGCTTTATTGATGTGCTGAAATAAGCTCCATCCTGTGCCTGTTCGTATTTTTTCAATGAATAGCTTCCATCGGAATGTTTCAAATAGGTAATTGCTGATGGAGCAATTACACCTGAGCCTTCGGTAACCAATTTACCATAAAGATTATAATGTTTTCATATTCATTTTGATGAGCCAAAATATAGTCAGTAGGATTTGAAGAGCTTAGTGGGGAGGACAAAATAACCTTTAAACTCTCTTCAACAGAAAATGATGGTTCCCTTCCGGCCTCAAAAGAGCCCTTTAGATTAAAGTGTCCACCCTCTAGCTTGCTCAGGAATTCTTCAAAAGTAAACTGACTTTCTGAAGCCTTCCATACATCCCTGTCTGAGATGTTATTTGCCCAATCTCTTGAGAATAGCATGGTGTTTTTTATACTGCCATCTGAAAGATTATATGTTATTTCGTCTAAATTTCCAATCAGTGAGAAAAGCAAAAGCGAATTTTTCTGATACTGTACATCATCAGATACCATAGCATCATCAACCATACCTTTATCTGTATTTAAATAAACAATAAGTCCATAAGGGTTATTGTCGGTTTTTAATTCAAAATGGTCATAAGAAACATCCTGTGGGAAATCAAGCGTATTGATTATGCCACTTACCTTTGAGGCATCTCCGATATACTCTGTTCTATATTTCAAATAGGACTCCGATTTTAAAACTGACTCTGTTTTATTTATTTCAGGATTGGATATCAACCCTATTCCAATTACGATAACAAGAATGGCAACGGTTACCGCAACCCAGAACGAAGGCTTTTTGTAGTTTAATACATTTTTTATTCTACTTTTAACATTGCTTTCACCAAAGGCAAGAGGACTTCCTGAAACAAATCTTCTGTTTACAGCCATTGTAAGAAGAGAGGTGCTGTATTCGCACTTAATCTTATTTCCAAGCTCTTTAATTACCTTTTCATCACAGGACATTTCCATATCCTGGCTCATTAAAACAAAACTCACCCATACAAATGGGTTAAACCAGTGAATGCACAGCACCAAATAGGCAAACGGCTTAACAAGATGATCTAATCTTTTTATATGTGTCTGTTCATGCTTTAAAATGTATGTTTTTTCGTTTTCGTTAAGACTCGTGGGTAGGTAAACTTTGGGCTTTAAAAAACCCAAAACAAAAGGTGTTTTTATATTTTCGCATTCGAAGACATTATCATATACCAAAATGGCAGAATATATTTTTTTCTTAAGTATTATATAAGATATAATACTATAAATAATCATAATTAGCAGGCCAATAATCCATACCACGGAAACAATGGACAAAATAATTTGCATTGGATCAGCACTGGCATAAGATGTTGTAGCAGGTAACGAATTGTTCATTATGTAGTTTACTCCGCTAATGCCCCCATTAACAGCAGTTTGTTCAATTAGCCCGATGTTTATTGGAATATGTTCCGTTGTATTGCTTGAAAATGAAAGGGATCTTAAGAGACTAAATGCTGATGAAAATGAATACGGGCAAATAAGCCTAAAAATCACAACGCTCCATAGACTATAGGAAAAAATCTTAGGCAACTTTTTTAAAGCAAATCTGATTAATAGCACAAATAGAATCACATAAGTTCCCGTTAAACTCATATTAAGAACACTAATAAGAAGGTTTTGTAAGTTGAATTCCATCGTCAACCCTCCTTATAGCTGTCTATTAATTTTTTTAGGTGCTCTGCTTCTTGTTCGCTAATTTTTTTATTTGCCATAAATGCCGTTAAAAATTGGGGAAGAGAACCGGAGAAAGCTCTGCTGATAAACTGTTCACTCTCATACTTTTGAACCTGTTCTCTTTTAACAAGAGAGTACACTATTGAATTTTCATTTTTTAAAATACCGCGTTCACATAGCTTTTTTAGCACTGTATATGTAGTGGATTTTTTCCATCCAAGCTGTTCGAGACACAGTTTAACAAGCTCTCCAGATGCTATAGGTTCGTTATCCCAGACTATAGAAGCAAAACGATATTCACTTTCGCAAATTTTTAAATTATCCATTATTCTATCCCTCCTCGCAGGTCTGTTCTTATAGACTTAAGATATACTTAGTCTATCACTATAGACCTACCTTGTCAAGAATAATACATTTGGCTAGAAATATTTAACGGGAAATTTATTGACATTTACATATATGTTATGGTCATTATTTAAAATATGTCTAGGGTGTCACCTAAAAAATTGTAATAAAAATTAATATTTTAAATATAAAAAAGTGTATTTTTATGATATATTAATGTAAAAAGGTTGAAATTTTGGAGGTGTTGCATGAAATTCATAAAATATATAGTTTTCTTATCACTATTCATTATATCGGTATCAGGTTGTAAAAATTCGGGTAATACAAGCAAATCTGTAACTCCAACTAAAACAGATAATAATTATTCCAATAACATTAATTATGCTATTGAACCTCAGCTTACAGAAATTGGTCCTAAGTTTGTTGATGGTATAATGCTTATAGGTACAGGAAATGACGAAAACAAAAAATACGGGTTTATCGATAATATGGGCGACATTATTGCTGAACCCATATATGAAAATACTTACTATAAATCATCTGCATCAAGCGGTGATAATTCGGGTTTTTCTGAAGGTCTTGCCTGTGTATGTAAAGAGGGTAAATGGGGCTACATAAATAAAAAAGGTAAAGAGGTCATAGAGTTTAAATATCCTTATGCAGATAACTTTTATGAAGGCTTGGCAGCCGTATCATCAAGGGAAGGCGGAAAAGTGGGCTATATAAACAAGTCTGGTGAGCTTGTGATTAAAGAGTCTTTTGATGTGGCATTCGAATTTTATAACGGAATTGCTATTGTCAAAATAAATGACAAATATTATTTCATAGATACTTTAGGAAACATTGTTCGTGAGTTGGATTATGACTATATTGATCTTGGACGTTATGATTATGAATGGAAATATAGTGGCATAGTCCGCGTTGAAAAGAATGGCTTAGTAGGTGCAATATGTGTAAAAAACGGAGAAATTAAAGTTATTGTTGAACCTAAATATTCCTATTTATCTGGGTTTGGAGCAGCCGACGGACAAGCATCTTTTTCGACATCTAGCGAGAATGAGAATGGAACTTGTGGGATAATAGATGTAGATGGAAAAGAGATAATTAAATTCGAAGGCAAAGCCATTAGTGTTTTATCGGAAGGTAGATATGCAGCTTGTAATTATAACGGCAAATGGGGATACTTAGATCAGAGCGAAAATGTTGTCATTCTTTTTAAATATGATGAGGCAGAAGCCTTTAATAATGGATTGGCTGTAGTAAAACTGAATCAAAAATCAGGCTTAATTGATAGAGATGGTAAGGAAGTTCTACAATTTGATTTTGATTCAATAAGAGTTAATGATAACAACATAGTAGTGGATGAAAATGGGAAAAGTTATTTACTGGATGGCAAAACCTTTAAAAAAATCAGCAAAGAATATGATTTTATTGGTTTTGGTGATGAAATTTTTCCAGTACAAAAAGATAACGAAGTAGGTATTATAAGTAAAACTGGTAGGGAAATTACAAGTCCAAGCTACGATAATTATCAAAATAGCTTTTTTGAAATTGCGAAAGATTATATATGGGTAAAACAAGGTGAAGAATGGTTTTGCCTAGATGTTCAAGGTAAGAATAAATTTGATACATCCTTTGAAGTGGTTTCAGTATTCGAGCATGGTATTGCAAGTGTACAAAAAGATGGCAAGTATGGCGTAATTGATTTTAATGGTAAAGTTGTCGTTCCCTTTATATTTGATTCTACTAGGATCATTGAAAAAGGCCTTATAGAAGTTATATCAGGCGGCAAATACGGAAAACATGGCATTATAAAAATCTAGCTCAAAAGAGTTTGTTACCACTCATAAATATAAACGAGTGCATAACTTTTTGCATGTTTATAGGTATTGACATTGCTAACGAAAGTGTAATAACGGCTGTAATACCCGACATAAGTCTCTTCATAAACATCACTCCCTAATAAAATAATTTATATCTCTAATATTTTTGGTAACTGAATACATTTGATATATGCGAGGAATTACAGCCTTTTGAATGACATTGGATAGTTGTATAGACTACATTAACGAGGCAATTAAGCCTTTTGATTCACCTCTTGAAGTGGAATGCAAGAGGCAAAAGCTGATGGGTTCAATGCTTTAGAGCTAATGTTGTTGAAACATAATATTGTTCCTATATCAAAGTTTTATGTTTACAATTCAGGTTTATTTCACAATTATTTGTGTGTCAAGACATATTTGGAGATTAGTTGAAGATTCGGTAAGATACAACAAGGTTCAAGGTAAAGGTAATATTCTAGAAAATCAGTTTGAGGTATACCCAAACAGTACTATTGTAGAATGCTATTTTCATGGAAGTGGGTCATATGCAGGTTTGGAAGGGGCTAGTTTTAGGATGGTTTTTGAAAAGCATGATGGCGAATGGTACCTTGTGGGTATTATTCATAATCAATGGACAATATAAACATAGGGGCAGTGACTGCCCCCATTTACATATCTCAGAAAAATCTTAAAAACAATCTTCATTTATAATTATTTTTCCAGTTCAATACGGTACATGAGCTTTTCGTCTCCGGAATCTGTAATCATAGCATAGGAAATAATCTGAGTTTTAGAAAAAGGCTGGATACTTCCACCGATTGTTAAGTGCATTTTCCCCTCAACCTTGTCAATAATTTTGAGTTTGGGATTTGGCATCGTATCCAATGCTATTTCATGAAGTTCATCATCAGACAATGCAGTATCCTCTATCGGAATCGTATAAATACGGATAGTTTTATAATCAAATACATCTCCAAAATTTTTGAAAGCATCGCCAATTCTGTTAATCTCAGACTGAAAATGATTCAAATACTCTACAATAATATCCGCATCTTCAGACTCTACCTCAGCACTAAGATATGGAATTGCACGATTCAAATAATCGGTTAGTGTAGTTGCACCCTCCACAAAATCTTCAACATGAATAGTTATGCAGTCACCATTCACTTCCCATGGATCAAGCTCTTCAAGTCCTGTAATTGTTTCATAAAGATCTACTACTGCAGGAGATAAAGATATCAATTGATAGTTAGCACTTTCTACTGTATCGCAATTTCCTAATGCCAAAATTATTTCATCATATTTTTTGTAATCACCTTTTGAAAAATCTGCAATCATTAATTCTTTGTCCATCTCACAATAAAGTGTATCAATAAGACTGTATTTTTCTTTTTTCCTACCAAGTATCTTAATAAAGATCTTTGTCTTGCCATCATTTTTCATTTGAATTGTAGATTTTGACTTACGATAGGATTTAGTGTCAAGATAGTAATAATGAAAACAGTTGGGGTAAATGATATCTTCTTCGGCATCCATATAGCGGTCAAGCCTCGCTTTTAGGCTTGGAAATTTTGTTGAAATAAACGCCTTTTCCTGATAGTCCTTAGTAATATTACGTACTGCAAGGTCCTCAAGTACCAGCTGGTAGGAATCTTGCGCTTTCTCCCGAAGAAATTTAAAAGGATCTTCTTTTAACAATGATTCTTTCAGGTATTGCTTTCCATTTCCCACAATATCCGCATATGATTTTGCCCAAATAAACTCTGCATAGCCACTAGATTCTCCAAATATCATTTTAACATAATGATGATCAACTATATCTATATAATCATTTGCATGGCTATTTAGTAAAGTATCTGTTCCTTTATTCTTAGTAATACTTGCAGCCACGAAACTAGCGACTGTTTCACTCGTAAAGTTAGAAGCATTATAACTCAGATCATTGTAGTATATTCTCTGAAAATGGTGAGTTAACTCATGGGCAAAAATCACATTCAAGCTCTCTATATTGGAGATGGAAGAAGTCTTGATAACAATATAAGGTAGAGAATACACCGAGCTCGTCTCCTTGATTTCATCATCAGAAAGAATTAACTTACCCAACCAAACGCCGAATTCTTCAATAGGTGTTACATCTCTACAATACCATGCCATTGCATCATCACTATTTGGCGGTTCATAAATAAAAATAGGAAGAGCCTCTTGTATTGCATTTTCATCAACGCCGCATTTATCCAAAACACTCTTCATGTCTTCATAACTACCGGAGTTGATTTGATTATAATCATAAGCCCAGTCAATATCTAAAAAATCCCCTATTTTATCTGCGACATCATCAACTGTTTTAGCTAGGTTCTGAATAGTCTCATCTTCTACTGCCGAATCTCCTGTTTCAGTATACCATATCAAAAACTTACCGCTAGGAGATAGAACCGCTTTGTCAAGAACTGTAATATCATACCCCTCCGCAAATACATATTCGGAAAAGGGCCGCCATTTGTTTTTATAAGCCACCGGATTCTGACTTGCATCGGGATGAATCCTTATATCCGGCATCAAAATGTTCTTAACAACATATTCTACCGTCTCATCACTGAGTTCATCTATATGCTTCATAAACAAGTCAGGAATGCCCGGTGCAAAATCAATCGCATTATCTGATTTATATAACGGGTCAAGCTTTTCCACATCATATAGGCTATATGCCAACTGCAAAACATAAGTATCTGCTGAAATTTCACCTTTTTCAAAAGCCTGGGTAAGCTTATCCTCTGAAGAAAATTTCTGTTCATAATCAAATCTGGATTCTAACTTCTGTTGTTCCTTTTCTTCAAGCTTATTTCGTATTGTGCTAAATACAAAGAAACTACCCCCTATAATCACAATTGCCAACAAAAAATATCCAAAGCAACCAAAACAGCCTACTCTCTTTCGTTTCGTCGAAGATGTGGAAACGGCAACTTTAATAGCATCCCTAGCATTGTTTTGATTATCCATCGTATTCCCCCTAATTTACTTTGACTAACCATAATGTTTTCAGTGCATAATTATAGCATTTTTTTCTTTTGAATGCTACAATATTAAATTTAATGTATTTGTAGCCATTAGCTCAGATGATAGAGCGACTGACTTGTATCAGTGGCATTAGGTTCGAGTATCCAATGGTGCACCAACGTTAAAAAAAGTTGCTATAAATTACGAAAGATAAAGTAAATGAACAGATTATGTAGTGGCTTGAAATATAAACCAGCCATCCTTGACCGAAAACTGGAATACACCGCCATTCTTTTCCACGATATAGGCCATGCTTTTTGTGCCAAAGCCATGCCCCTGTTCTTTTGATATAGGCAGGCTCTGATGGAAAATCGGTTCTGTCTGATAGCTATTGCGAATGTCAATGCAAAGCTTGTTATTCTTCGAAAACACACGAAGCCGTATGATGCGTTTATTGCTATCAGTTATTTGTTCCGAAGCTTGTATGGCGTTTTCCAATGCGTTTGATAAGAGGGAACAAAGTTCGGTGTTGCTGAAGGGATGAGAGTCAGACAGTTTTGCATCTATGGTCAGCTGGATTTCCGATTGTTTTGCTTTGGCGGCGAAAGAGGACAAAATCAGATTGACGGTTTCGTTTTCGCAAAAGCGCATAGGGGTGATAGCGTCTAGGTCAGAGTCGGCAGTCTGTAGATATTCTTTGATCTCTTCTATATGTTCCTTAGATGCCATCGCCTGTAGAAGAGCGAAATGATGGCGCATATCATGTCGATAGGACGCGGCATTCTGCTGCATCTGCCGTAACGATGCAAACTCTGTTTGTGCCTGCCTAAATTGTGTATCCAACATATCCCTCTCTCTTTGGATGCTTGCTTGTTTTTGCGTTTCGGCATAGTACAGCAGGACAAACACAAAATAGAATGTTGATGTTATGAAGGGCATGAACTGTACAGCCACTCGTGCTCCGCTGTACATATAGTTGGTGTAAACAGTGCCACCATAGTCGAACAGATAGTAAAAAGCCGGCATGGCAGCAAAAAGTAGGCAGGAACTAACAGAACGTTCTATCAGATGCCGAACAGACTTCACGGCATATTTTTGCAGGAAATAGTATAGCAGAAACGCAGCAACATTATAACCAACATGGTCCATGGAAACACTGTCAAAGATTTCGCCTAGAGCAGTACCGATCCAGCGGGGAGGCTGACAGCACAGAAAGGATGCAAATACACTGGTTAGTGAAATCAGCCATGGACGCTTTAAATATACGACTATAAAAACAGCAATAGGTATATGAGAAAGTAGCGGATATAATTTGATCGTCGTAGCCATACCCCATGTTTGCAAGGAGATGATCTGCAAAACAAATAAAACCACGGTTAAGCATCCGGCTGCTATGTAGTTTTTTTGTGTACGCGCCATTCCGGAGAAACTAACCGCTATCGCTGTGCCAAACAACAATGCAATAAAATAACGAGAGAATGCAATGGTAACTTCTATCATTTGATTATTCCCCTTCCATTTGATAGTTCAGGTACTGCTGCTTAATCTCCTTCGCTTTCCCTTGGGCAATAGGAACAGAAGTAAGGGTTTGCAAGGTCACTTGATGATTTTCTATGGTATCTATATACTGCATATTCACAAGATAGGAGCGGTGGGTTTTGAGAAAACATCTATATTTCAAGAGATTGTTGCAGACGGTAGAAAAGGACTCTGTGCATTCGATTACCTTTCCGTACAATAAGTGATACAGCACATTTCTTCCAGTGACCTCTGCAAAAACTATTTTTGAGATTAGTATTTTTTGAATGCCATCATTGCTCTTTACGATAATCGCATCCTCATCTTTTTTTGTTTCTATATCCTCTAGCAGATCGTCAAAAGTGAAAAATAATTTTTCCTTCGTGATTGGCTTTAGTACATAGTTGATGGCTTTCACGGAATAGCTTTCCAAGGCAAATTCAGGAGATGAGGTAAAAAATAAAATCGGCGCGACTTTGTCAAAACCACGGATTTCATTTGCCACATCGATGCCCGTAAAGCCTGGCATCATGATATCCAGGCAATATATATCAAACCTCTTTCCTTTATCTAAAGCTGAAATTAGCTCAAATCCGTTTGAAAAAACTGTGTATTCACAATTCAAATGCTTTGATGACCTGTATTGGTTTAAGAGCTGCACCATATTGGATAGCTCGTCTATATTGTCATCACATAGCACAATCTGTAGCATAAGTGTTCCTCCATTTCCTTATCTTCATTTTAACACAGAAATTGGATATCCTACACTATTTCATGTCAAAAAAACTATGATTCATGCAAAAGTCGTTTTTTTTCGACACTAATTGATACACTTAATTCATTAAGGATTTTTCCTTATACAATTTAACATATAGCATTTCAGTAATAAGTCAAGGTGGTTTTTGAAAAAAATCAGAATAATTTTGTATGAGGAGCCTTGAGAGCAAAATTAACCGTCATTTTAAAAGAATAGCTAAAGTTTACATATATAATAAACGGGTAAATAAGCTATTTTTGTTAAATCTTCTTTTCGGTGCTGGTGGTTTATAAAGTTTTTCTTCACACAGCAGAGCAAAGACTAATCTTACAGCTTTACAAGCAGTTAGCACAAGCGCACGCTTGTGTTTGTGTGTTTTAGCTTCTTTGAATTTACGAGTATAGCATTGTGAAAACTCAGATTCATAATTCCTGAGCTGTTCAACTGTTTAATAAAATCTGAGATACTTATTACCAGTAAAATCTACAAGTTCATCAAGCGGCTGGACCGCAATATCTTCTAACAGCCTTTGTACCAAACAACAATTCTAACCGATAAGTTACAAAATGGGCAGGTGAATGAAACTTTGGTCTGTCGTCTATTAAGAATAAGCAAGGAGGATTAATTATGCTGCCAACTATCATCGCCATTATTGCAATACTTGCCTTAATCCTACTATGGGTAATTTCTATACAGCGAAGGCTGGTGATCCTTGACGAAAATAACAGCAATGCCATGAGTCAAATCGGAGTGCAGCTGTCAAGCCGTTTTGATGCCCTGATAGCTCTGTTGGATTTCACAAAGGGCTGTGCAGAGCATGAAAGTGAAACTCTGATTGAGACAATCAAATCAAGAAGACGCTTGATCACGGTAAAATCCACACCGGATGATGTCCTGCGACAGGAGGGAGTTATTTCCGAAGTCTTAAGCAGAATCGCTATGGTCACCGAGCAATACCCTGAATTGAAGACAAACCAAAACTATATCAAAAACATGGGTGCGGTGCAAACCTTTGAAAGCATGGTTCGCACAAGCCGTCTGATTTACAATGACAGCATAACCAAGCTGAACCGTGAGATAAGAATGTTCCCAGTGTCTATGATTGCAGGTATCTTAGGTTTTCGGCAAAGAGACTATCTGGAGGAGCAGGTGGCGATTCGGGTGGAGGAACGAGATAATGAAGGAAACCACAAGAGGGAACACGCTGACATCCGCAGCTGATTGAAGTTTTTCAAAAATCAACTTTAGGAGGAACGACCCTATGAAAAACAATTAAGGTGACCACCGAAACCTCCTTTGCTATGCGTCACAAAAAATAAATACTAGAAAGGAAGTTTGAAATGAAAAAACGATTGTTATCTATTTTCCTTCTGGTGACCATGTTGTTCACTATGCTTCCAGCGAAGACAATGGCTGTTATGACCGATAACGTCAATACAGTGCAGGAGAAATTGAAGCTCGAAAATCCCTTTGTGGATGTTCGGGAGGTCAGCTGGTATTATAATGCGGTACAATATTCTCGCATCAACGGATTCTTCAGTGGTACCAGTGCAAATACCTTTGACCCCGATGGGACGATGAATCGCGGTATGTTTGTTACCGTGCTGGGTAGCATGGCCGGCGTGGATCAGACTGCATACAAGGGACAGTCCGCCTTCAGTGATGTGGCGGCAGACGCCTACTACGCTCCTTTTGTAGCGTGGGCGTCGAAGCATGGTATCACTGCCGGTATTGGAAATGGTAAATTTAACCCTGACGGCCTAGTCACTCGGGAGCAGATGGCCGTGTTCTTTGTATGTTACTTTGAAACCTTTGGTGTGGACTTTGATACCGGAGCTAATATAACAACCGTTCCGGCAGATATAGACACCGTATCGCCATGGGCGCGGGAGATGGTTTTAAAGCTCTGGAAAACCGGCCTGCTGGCCGGTGACGGCACAAACTTTAATCCTACAGGCAATGCAAGTCGTGCGCAGGCTTCCGCACTTTGTATGAGTGCCGATAAGGCTGTGGAGACCTGGTACAGTGAGCCTGGCATCCCGTCTGACAGAGTCAGCGTTGATCCGGGTACCGAGCAGAAGACTGAGACGCCGGATTCTTCCACAGCTGATTCCGGCAGAGAAAGCAATACAGGCGGCTCCGGCAACGGAGGCAACACGGGAGGTTCCAGCGGTGGAAGTACCACAACCTATTATAAAGTAACCTTTGTGATTGACTCCACAAGGGAGGAGAAGTTGTATCAAAAAGGTACCTTGCTAAGCACTTTGCCCATTCCCGCCCAACCCACCGGAAAGGTGTTTTTAGGGTGGTATCACGATATAGAAAAAAACAAGCCAGTGACTGGTGATGACAAGCTGACCGCCAACATCACACTATACGCAAAGCTCACTGATGCCACCAAATTGGACGAGGGTGGCACACTCAACTTCGTTAGTGCGTTGGATCAAAAAATAGATTTTTCCATATTGGTGAAGAAGACTGACGGTGCGCCAATCCTTGGACCCGATTTCAAATTCCGCAACATTACTGCCCCTGACAAAACACCTGAAAGGGAGGTTGCGGCGGAGGATATAGCAAACACCGAGACCGTCAAGGTCGAAGGTGGCAACGGAGTATGGACTATCTCGTCCGCAAGTGGAGGATTCACCCCCGGACATACCTATCAAATTGAGTTGACTAATGATGCCGTGATCTATGATGACAGTGCGGTTGCTTTTGGGAATTTTAAAGAAAACAATGATCGGTATGATATTGCCCAAGTGCGTTTCTTCAACTTCAGCATCGAAAAAGATGGAACCCTGAATCTGAAGTTAAACAACGACATCAAGTATATTGATGTGAAAAAACTGAATGAGGCAGACGGTGAAAGCCTGATGGAATATGCCGGTCTGTATCAAGCCAGCACAGATGAACAGGGCAATACCACCTACACATCTAATGACGGAAGCGGCAGCTTTACATACGACGATGGTGATATACAAGTGGACGACATTGTTTCCGTCTATACCGGCACCAAGCCCACAGAGCGCAAGCCGGAAAAAGGAACAAAAAACATAACTAATAACGATAATGTTTCCTATTTGAAGATCACCGAAATCGATGGCAGTACCTATTATTATGTGGCGGCCGAGGCGGAGGACGTGCTCTTCACGCCAGATGTGCTGCCCATTGACGTGGATGAAAATGACGGAACCACTGGTTGGATGGAGAATGGCAAATCGGTGGTCATTGACAACAGCAAGCTGAATTTCTCCTCCACCGAATATGAAAATATGGGGCTGAGTGCCGAAACCACCGTGGATGTTGGCGACTATCTTGCGTTTTATACCGGTGACTTTGGAGATGCTAACGCACAGGATAAAGAATACGGTGAAATTACGACTATTACTGTTAATGAAGACGATACTACCACCATAACCTATATAGAGGTAGACGAAAATCAGCTCATGTCTGCCATGGACCTGTACGACGAAACGCAGCTTACTGAAGCTGAGCTTCAGACCGCAATTAATGAAAACAAGGATGAGATACATGGCATTATCGAAGCCCAGCTGATAGAGAGCGAATTCTTTGATGATGCCGGAGCCTATCTCGCAGAGCTAGCCCTTGAGACCGACGAGGTTCGGGAGACCTTTGGCAAAGGTCTGACCCTGTCTGACTGTACCATAACCTATGCAGACGGCACACCTCTTGGTGCAGATAAACTGGCACTGATGGGCAATATCATTGACAAGGAACAGGACGGCAAGAAGCCGAAGGTTTCTGTTAGTATTTCAACCAGAATGTCCCACTTTAATCAGAACTTAGCCGGGACCGGGATACGTGCGGAAGTTGCGGTGAACTATAAATTCAAGATTCAGAAAAAAGGCAATAATAATATAATGGAGGTCGACCTAACCGCATTCTTCGAGCAGGAGTTCACTATTGGCTTCAACGTCAGCGGTGGTGCTGTTTGGAAATGGAAGTGGAAGATTATTCCTTATATTTCTGACTATCGTATGACCGGTAACCTGGATATAGGAACATACACCGGTTTAGGCATTACTGCCACCGCCAAGCTGACTCAGGACAAAGAGCCCTGGGGTATGCCGTGGCCGAACAGCGCAAAGGAAGCTGCTGCTGCCAAGAAGATCTTTAGCTTGAGTGAGTCCATTAAGAAATTGATGAAAGAAGTCGAGACAATACTTCCCGAAGAAGAGGCCACCGCTAGTGGGGACTTAGCCGAGAAGTATGCAGCGTTTATGGAGGATGCCAACAAGGATTGGGTGGATCTGATCATGGTCAAAGTCATAGACCTCCGTGGTGCAGTGGATCCCCTCCATATCTTGGCCTGGGGCCTACAGGTGGATTTCGTGGTTTCTGCCAATCTTAACGTGGCTATCGGTATGACCTTCCAATACGAGAATTTCAAGCGACACTCCTTCACCCTCTTACTTAAGAGCAAGAAGAGCGATAGCGAAAGTATTGATTTGTCTACCAATGGTTACCAGTTTGACTTCTATGTCATGGGTACCCTCGGTATCCGGGCCGGTATTCGGGCCAAGGTCACAATGGGCCTCTTTAGCACAAAGCTGGCCGGCATCGGACTTCAAATAGAGGCAGGCGCCTACGCTCGACTGTGGGGCTACTTCTATTACCATCTGGAAAACTGGAAGATAAACGGAAAATGGCAAAAGGAGAGCTGCTATTCTGGTGCACTCCTCATCGAGGTTGGCTCTTATCTGGAGTTGAAATTCATAGCCGAAGCCCTCAATGGTAAATACTCCTATGCACCTACCATCTACGCCAAAGAGTGGCCCTTCTGGTCTGTGGGACAACGGGAAAATGTCTATGACTTTGCCTATGAGGACGACCCGACCATCGCTATTTTGAACGTCAATATCTATACACTTCCCAAATCGGTCTTTGATATGTATTGGATGGATCTTAAGACCGGCGAACTGGATGAGGGTTTTAAAAACAAGGTCAAAAACTTTGATAGCAACACTGCACCAAACGGAGATGATGAAGCTCATTTTGCCGTGGAGTTGTCCAACCCGACCTACAGATATAATCCCGTCAACAATCAGATTAGTGTAAACACTGCTTCCGGTGAGGTGACTCAAAGCAGTGAAATGAAGATCACATGGAAGGGTGCACCCCTATCTAAGTCCTCCGACGTGCTCACAAGAACCATCAAACTCAACTGGAGTAACGAGGCAAATGCCGGTACCATTGCCTTTGACTCAAATGGAGGTTCAGCTGTTCCGATGCTCCGTTTACTTTCGGGAACGGCTCTTGGCGGCAAGATGCCCGCAGTACCTACCAGACTCGGTTATACTTTTGCCGGATGGTATACTGATAAAGCTTTAAATAACTCCTTTACAGCTACCACCATGCCTAAGGGCAATACCACGCTTTATGCCAAATGGACACCGAGCTCTGTGAACTATACTGTGGAGCATTATCAGAAGGCATTGGGCGGTCAATATGTATTGATAGAAACCGACAAGACTCAGAAGGGTAAAGTGGGCGACCAGACTACCGCTGCAGCCAAGTCCTATAACGGTTTTATTGCGCAAACCGTCAAACAGCAAACCATCGCTCCCGACGGCTCTACCCGCGTTGCCATTTACTATGATCGTAACCTATATGATTTGAAATTTGTGTATGGCAACGGCAGTAATGATGTTGCGTTAAAAGTGACATATGGTTCTGTCATAGTAAAACCATCCAATCCTACCAAAGAGGGATACAACTTTGCCGGCTGGAACGCAGTTATCCCCGACACCATGCCCGCAAATACGCTGACCTTCACCGCCAAGTGGACGGCAAAGACCGATATGTCATATATGGTGAAGCACTATAAACAGAATCTGAATGGAACCTATGTGCTAGAGCAGACCGAAGGAAAAACCGGTACTACAGGACAGCTTACCGATGCAGTATCTAAAACTTATACTGGCTTCACGGTTCAGGAGTTCACCCAAAAGACTATCCTGCCTGACGGAAGCACTGTTGTGGAAATCCATTATAACCGTAATATAAATAGCCTGTCATGGAATGTGAATGGCGGAAATTCTTTGACCGGAACATATACCCATGGCAATGTGAAGTACGGCACATCTATTGATAAACCTGAAACACCCACCCGTACCGGCTATACCTTTGCTGGTTGGTATAAAGATGCAGAACTGACCACTGCACTAGAAGACAATGCCACCATGCCTGCAAGTGATGTTACTCTAACAGCTAAGTGGAATATGAATCAGTACACCATCAACTTTAACAGTAACGGCGGTAGTGCAGTAGCAGCCATTACTAAAGATTACGGTGCAGAAGTAGAAGCGCCTACAGTGCCAACGAAAGCAGGCTATACCTTTGCCGGCTGGAAGCTGAATGGTGTAGATTATACATTTACTACCATGCCTGCTGAAAATATTACCCTGATTGCCGAGTGGACAGCCCTAAACAATATCCCATACACTGTGGAACACTATTTAGAGGAATTGGACGGGGGTTATCCTTCCACGTCAAGCGAGAACGAGAATTTAATGGGCAGCAACGGGGTTACGGTGACCGCAAATGCCAGAGGTTATACTGGCTTTACCTATGATCCGAATGAAAGCGGCACAATTTCCTCCGGCACTGTTACGTCAGATGGCACCTTGGTATTAAAGTTGTACTACAAAAGAAATAGTTACAATGTAACATGGAATGGCAATGGTGGCGATGTGGATACTACTGGAGCAACCACAGGCAGTGTGAAGTATGGTGCAACAATTGACAGTCCTACGAATAATCCTACAAAAACAGGGTATGCCTTTAACGATTGGTCCGGCTATACTGGAAACATGACCATGCCTGCAGAAAATATCACATTTACCGCTGAGTGGATAGCAAATCAGTACACCATTACCTTTAATAGTGACGGCGGCAGTGAAGTAGAAGCCATTACACAGGATTATGGTACTGAAGTAGAAGCACCCACAGCACCAACCAAAGAAGGATTTACATTTGCTGGTTGGAAGTTAAATGGAGAGGATTATACCTTTACCACTATGCCTGCGGAGGATATCACTCTGGTGGCTGTATGGTCTGATATACCTACCTATACAGTAACCTTTAATGCTAACGGTGGTACAGTTGATCCAACCTATAAGTATGTTTATGAAGGCGAGACTTATGGTGAACTTCCTGTTCCAACCAATGGTGATCAATTCTGCCTTGGTTGGTATACGGCACAGAGTGGCGGAACTAAAGTCACCAGCGAAACAGTTGTTGAGCTTGCCGCTAACCACACCTTGTATGCCTGCTGGGCAGCCACAGGCTTTACGGGTGAAGTTAGTGAGGAAATAGAACTCTATGTTGCCGGAATAAGAGTGACTACAGAGAACATAAACGATGTTTTGGGTGATGGTTCCGGAAGCGTACAGTTTGATCCCAGCACAATGACTACTAATACAAACGGAGTTATTAATAATGTGGGTACACTGTACCTTAACAACGCAACCATATCCGGAACTTACAGCAAAACCTCATACGGCACTACATATAATGCGGCAATTTACTGCTATAGAGGTCTGACCATCGTTAACACAGGTACGAGTACAGTGGAAAACCCATTTAACGATACCAATGCTAACATATATGCCGTGGCTGGTATGTGGATAGAAAGCGCACTGACCATTGAAGGATCGGGTACTCTGACTGTCACCAGTGGCGCAGGAGGAACCGGATATAACAGCGGTATTCGTGCTGGTACTGGTGGAAATTACATCTATATTAACGGACCTACAGTAAATGTTTTTGCTGGAATTGCGGGAAGTGGCGGCAAGAGCTATGGCGTATTTCTTGGTAACACGTCTTATGTATATTCTGTCAAACTTATAAAAGGTACCCTGGAGGCGCATGGTCACGACATTGCTGTATACTCTGCTCCTGAGAGAGATGATGATGTTAATTATATTATTGCAAATGGAAATCTTTATACCAATTATATAATTGAAACTATCACTGGCAGTGAAAACTATGATGGTACATCGGCATATTCTATACTATATTCTGAATACAGAAACTACAAGTATATCTATGTTGAAAATCCGTAAAGTTTTAAACAGAGGCGGGGAAGACCCCGCCTTTCTATTACGCCTCTTGAAGTGAAATGAAAGAGGCAAAATCTAAGGGGCTCGATACTCAGGGGCCCAGGTCGATACACCAATTCTCCGAGGTGCGGTGGCCTGGGCTGACACTCATGACTTCTTTGCCGCTGCCCAAACTGACTTTGTTCCAATGCGGGAAGCAGTTCGTGCCCATATTGTGGTTTATCTCTATCACAGTGCAGGCGATGGACACTGATTATGGCGTAGAAAATGTAATAAATGCATGATACATTACGAAAATGCACAAGGTATTACTATCCTGTGCATTTTCTCTATTTTTCATAAGTCAAAATAAGCTTCCAAGTGTTAGAGTCATAGGAACTTCCAAGACTTTTTTTCATTTCATCAAATGTAATTTCAGGGTCAATTACAAGAAACAGATATTTTTTATTATTGTCTTCAAATACTTTTAAGTGTGGATAACTGAATTGTTTATATTTTTCCATTTTCAAATTACATCTGATTGTATCTTCAACAAAATAATACTCATTTCCATCGTATTCTATGTATTTTAAGCGTGTTCCCTCTAAAGAACCATCATATATAATAGTGCTGTATGGAATACCCTCTTTACTTTTACTTATAAATTCTTGTGCCTTCCATATCAGCATATAAATCTGTGTCCTTCAATACAATTGCCGTTTCCTCTGTTAAACTTGTATTTTCATAAAAGAGAGGGTTCTCCTAAATGTTATGAGAGAATAGATGATGTTGAAGTTGAATTGAGACATGAACGGGTAAAGGTATTTACCTATACAGTAGTTGAGAAGGATATGAATGAAATCAAACCTTCAGTAGAATATCTCGATGTGGTGTATAAAGGCATGGAACGGCATTTTTGCAAAGCCTTATAACACTTGACACGAAAGATCATAAATGATACTGTATAACTAAATTGTGGGGGAACTCATTTGAGTTGAGAAGGTGAAACCTAACCCTTTGAACCTGTCAGTTAATACTGGTGTAGGGAAGCAATTTATTATCTGGAATAATTTTATTATCAAGAATAATAATTTTGTTGAGCATAATAAGCAAGCGCTTTCCTTACAACTGGAGAGTGCTTTTTTTACGGCACCATTACTTTTCGTCAGCGAAATGGTGGAGTGTGTTATGGCAAATACAGGTGATTTTTATAGAAAGGAAAATATTAAATGCTTAATATCAAGGAAATAAAAAATCAAGTAATTCAGACAGTTGAAACTGTAAAGCGGACAAATCCGATGGCAGGGTCTATCACCAATACAGTAACAATTAATTTTGTTGCCAATGCACAGCTGGCTGTCGGAGGCTCAGCTGCCATGGTTTATTTTCCCGATGAGGGCGAATTTTTGGCAAAAGCTGGCGGTGCTACCTACATAAACGTCGGAACACTTCTACCGATTTATGAGCAGACTTTGCCCCACACTGCAAAAGTATTGCACGAAGCACGGAAACCATGGGTACTAGATCCGGTAGCGATAGGCATTGGTTCCCTTAGAACCAAGCTCTTACAGCAGTTTAAAGAGTATAAACCTACAGTAATCAGAGGGAACGCTTCGGAAATTCTGGCATTGGCTGGTTTGTGGGGATTAGATGGTGGCTCGGAGATGTCCAATGTTCGTGGTGTTGATTCAATGGATTCTGTAAGCTCTGCAAAGGCTGCGGCTATTGCATTGGCCAGGCACACAGGTGGGGCTGTTGCTGTATCGGGTGAAACGGATTTAATAACTGATGGTTCCGTTATAGTATTCTCTTATGGAGGGTCGCACTTTATGGAGAAAATTACCGGGGCAGGCTGTTCATTAGGTGGTGTCATCGCAGTATATGCAACGGTTGCATCGCCGTTTATTGCGGCGCTTACCGGTACTGCGGCGTACAATTTGGCGGGAACCTGCGCTGAAAAAAAGGTGGACGCTCCCGGAAGCTTTCAGGTTCAGTTTCTAGACGAACTGTATAAAGCAAGTGCAGAGGACATTGCTGACAATCCGTTTGAGATTGAGGAAGTTTAATCTATAATTATTCTGGTAAATGGTTCAATAAAATCTATGATATTTTGGGAGTGAAAATAATGAGCATAAGAAAAAAATTAGATATATCGGCGTACCTGGTTGTAGGACCTGAAAATACTAAAGGCCGGCCTGTTGCGTCAATCATTAAGGATGCGGTTGAAGCCGGATTTACATGTGTACAAATCCGTTCAAAAATTGCATCTGCGCAGGAACTTATTCAAATAACCCGCCAGGCCTCGGAGGCAATAGCTCAAGCTGGTAAATCCGAGGAAATTACATTGCTGGTAAACGATCGTCTTGATGTTGTTTTAGCTGCGAAAAAGCAAGGGATAAAGGTTGACGGAATTCACGTTGGACAATCGGATATTCCGGTAGATGTCTGCAGGGAATACTTAGGCAATGATTCAATTATTGGCTTATCGGCAAAAACGCATGAAATGTTTGAGTATATTAAAACAGCAGATATTTCGCAAATTGACTATTTTGGTGTCGGACCTTTGCATGAAACAATGACAAAGCCGGACTGCGGCCTTGATTTGGATGGAAAAGTAGTGACCAGAAGTTGTGACGAAATTTCAGAGCTTGTCGGGCTTAGCAAAATTCCTATCGTAGTAGGTGGCGGTGTTAAGCTTGTTGATATACCGCCCATTGCACAAACCGGAGCCGCCGGGTTTTTCGTTGTGTCCGCTGTGTCTGAGGCTGATAATCCAAAACAGGTAGCTGCCGAACTGGTAAAAGCATGGAGACATTATGCTGCAGTCGGACATAAAGATTAACCGAATAACAGGTGAGGATATGATTAAAGGTGTTATTTTTGATATAGACGGGGGCATACTGGACTCCATGACCATATGGGATAAGTAAAACCGGATATCTATCTTGCTGCTGCTGGGCATATGGGAACACTTCCTAAAGATACATGGGTTTTTGAAGATGCACTGTATGCAATTAAGACGGCAAAAAGCGCCGGTTTCAGGACGGTTGGTGTTTATGATGCTTCCAGCAAAGATGACTGGGATGAGATAAAGAGGGTATGTGACATGTATTTTGAAAAGCTGGACAATATTCATGCTTTTTTAGAAAAGGCGTTATCCCAAATTATTTAATTAAGACAAATTAGGTACACCACCTTTTAGTGTTACATAAGGATTAATGTTATTGAAAACTACATAATTAGTGAGGAGAAGAAAATGAAAACAGTATTAACTATAGCAGGAAGTGATTCTAGCGGAGGTGCCGGAATTCAGGCAGATATTAAAACAATGACAGCAAACGGTGTATATGCCATGAGTGCGATTACCGCACTTACTGCACAGAATACAACCGGTGTAACAGGTATTATGGAAGTTGCTCCGGAATTTTTAAGCAAGCAGTTGGACAGTGTTTTTACCGACATTTATCCGGATGCAGTTAAAATCGGCATGGTTTCATCGGTTAAATTAATCGAAACCATATCTGAAAAGCTGAAATACTATAATGCAAGAAACATTGTGATAGATCCTGTAATGATTTCCACAAGCGGTTCAAAGCTCCTTAAAGATGATGCAATAGAAACATTGAAAAACAGTTTGTTTCCCCAGGCAGTTATATTGACACCGAATATTCCGGAAGCATCTGTCTTGTCGGGAATATCAATTAATAATGAAGCGAATATGATTAAAGCTGCCGAAATTATCAGCAACCAATTCGGGTGTGCCGTTCTTTGCAAGGGTGGGCATAAAGTAAACGATGCCAATGATTTATTGTACTATAATCATAAGTACAAATGGTTCATGGGAGAGAAAATTAACAATAAAAATACACATGGAACCGGATGCACTTTATCGAGTGCTATTGCTTGCGGTCTTGCTAAAGGCATGGATTTGGAGGCATCAATTCAATTAGCGAAGGATTATGTATCAGGTGCCTTAAAGGCAATGCTTGATCTGGGAAAAGGAAGTGGACCCCTTAACCACATGTGGAATACCCATAGGTCGGAAAATTGACAAATAGATGACTACAAGTTGTTTTCCGTAATGAGTCAGGATCAAAACATTAAATATCCCGGTTACTTTTACTAATCATTGTGAGTGCATACAGAAGCAATCATTATTTATTAAAAGAGGAGATAAATCAGTGATTAAGACATTTAGTGGAAGGAAATTCGTCGCATCTTACAGCGGCGGCAAGGATAGTATTCTTGCAATTTACAGAGCTATAAAGCTCGGAATGAAACCCGTTTCGCTTATTATCACGTATAATATCGATATGGAACACTCCTGGTTCCACGGTATTCCTAATGATTTATTGAACGAGGTTTCAGCTTCATTGGACATACCGATTAAGTTGATTAAGACCTCCGGAAAGGATTATGCAGCAAATTTCGAAAAGGAGCTTAAGGCACAGAAGGAAAATGGTGCTGAGATTTGTGTATTTGGCGATATCGATCTTGAGGAGCATTTACAGTGGTGTACTGCACGTTGTGATGCAGTGGGTATCGAAGCCTTTTTCCCACTTTGGCAAGAAGAAAGAAAGGCATTGGTGGATGAATTTATTGAAAACGGATTTACTGCAAATATTATTGTCGTAGATACAAATAGGCTAAGTGAAAAGCACCTTGGAATGACATTGTCGCCTGAAACAGTTTCCTCGATCATTTTAGAAGGAGCGGATGCCTGCGGAGAAAATGGCGAATATCATACATTTGTATCAAATGGCCCACTGTTTAGAACTCCAGTTTCTTTCCGTTATGGAGAGCTTGTTAGGAAAGAACAATATGCGATTCTACCAATTAACCAAGGGGACGGTTCTTGTGGTTGATGTTTACTCACGGCTGAACTGGAAGATAAAATCCGACTGACCGATGAGGAGGCAAAGGAAATAATCAAAAATGATTAACCGAGTGTGTAGAGGAATTTATTAAAAGTGTTTTGGAATGATATAAAGTTATGAAGACAGAAAAATATTTAATAAATGAGCTGCATTTCCAGCACTGCTTTGAACTTTATTACATCATGAATTGCTTGAAAATTAATCTAGGAAAGGAATGAGATATACTATGTCAAAGATGCCGGTTTTATTTGTAGGACATGGTTCCCCAATGAACGCTATTGAAGACAACGCTTATTCAAGAGCTTGGAGGAAAATAGCCGAAAGGATACCGAAACCAGAGGTGATATTATCTGTTTCAGCTCATTGGTATACACATGGGACCAGAATTATGAATGAGGAAAACCCAAGAACAATATATGACATGTATGGCTTTCCAAAGGAATTATATCAAGTTTCATATAACACAGCGGGTTCCCCAAGCGTTGCTAAAGTCTCTAGGGAGCTGATTTCAAGAGATACGAAATATGATAATTCTTGGGGCATTGACCACGGAACTTGGTCGGTATTAGTTCATATGTATCCAGATAGAGATATTCCTGTATTTCAAATCAGTATAGATGCCGATGCATCTGCGGAAGAACATTACAAAATTGGCCGGGAGTTGAGAGCATTAAGAGAACAGGGGGTTCTTATATTTGGAACAGGGAATATTGTCCATAACTTAGGATTGGTTGATTGGCATAAAGTCAACAAGGGCTTTGACTGGGCATATGAGTTTGATGAATATATTTACGAGAACATTTTTAATAAAAATCATGAAAATATTCTGAAGTTCAGTGAAATTGGTAATATTGCAAGGCTGGCAGTGCCGACTCCGGATCACTTTTATCCTCTTTTATATGTGCTCGGAGCATCTCATGAGGATGATAAAATCAGTGTTTTTAATAAATCCTGTGAACTGGGATCATTGACAATGACTGCTTACCTTTGGGAATAATTCATGTTTTTAGCGAGATTGTTTTTTTATTAAAGAGACTAAGTATATGGAAAGGAAAACAAGTCAACAGCTTAATGGTTGTAGAATGAAGGACGGAGCTGGAGTGAGTTTGGCCAAACAATAAAGAAGTTTGACCAAGAGAAAGTGAGGTATAGAAATGGGATTATTTGATATATTCAAAAAGAGATCCAAAGAGAAAAAAGTAGTTCCTAAAGAACTGAAAGTAATAGATCCAGAAGGTTATAGATTATTGAAAGGCCAGGATAAACAGATAGAAGCTGTTCAAGCTGCCGATGAGAAGTATGCTGAAGATAAAGATTATCAACTTTTGGGAGGAAATATGGAAGGATGGTGGTCCCAAATTTGAAGGCTCAGGATGGATGTTCAGATTGCCAGATTTGTACATCAAAGCCAAAAGATTTGATGATGCAATAGCTATTGTACAGAAAATAAAGAAAACTAAGGGGCCCTACTATTCAAATAAGGCTAATAGCTATATTACCAGAATCGAAGAGCGTAAAACAAAGGGAGCTACTAAGAAAATAAAATAATATTGTGCAAGCGATAAAGAAGGTGTGGCTTGATTTTTATATTACCTTTTATTATTTTTGGCGGTTTAGTATCTTTAACTGGAGGTCCCTGCTTAAATCAGAATAGAGAAGTAAAGGAGATGTAACGATGAAGACGCTATATGTATCTGATCTAGATGGAACACTTTTAAGAAGTGATGAAACTTTATCACAGTTTACTATCGATACAATTAACCAATTGACAGAAAAGGGTATGCTTTTTTCCTATGCCACAGCTCGCTCTTTGGTAACAGCAAAGAAAGTGACAAAAGGATTGAATTCTCATATCCCACTTATTGTGTATAACGGAACATTTGTCATGGATAATGTGACAGAGGAAATCTTGATTGCAAACTATTTTGATGAGGGAATTGAAGATGTATTTTGTGATTTATTCAAGGGAGGTATCTATCCAATCGTATATTCTTATGTTGATGGGATTGAGAAGTTTTCTTATATTCCTGAAAGATGCACAGAAGGAATGAAGGCCTTTCTTGACACAAGAAAAGGTGATAAGAGAACTAATGAAGTTAGAACAATAGAAGACTTAACAGCGGGAGAGTGCTTCTATATCACCTGTATTGATGAACCGGAAAAATTAGAGCCGTTCTTTGAAAAGTACAAGGACAGATATCATGTGGTTTACTCAAAGGATGTTTATTCCGAGTTTCAGTGGCTTGAGATTATGCCTAAGACTGCATCTAAAGCAAATGCTATTCTGCAATTGAAAGAAAAGTTAGGGTGTGACAGAATCATATCCTTTGGAGATGGAGCAAATGACATTGATATGTTTGAGATTTCGGATGAAGCATATGCGGTGGATAATGCAATTGATGATTTAAAAACTGTTGCTACTGGGGTGTTAGGAAGCAATAATGACGATGGTGTAGCAAAATGGCTCTGTGAAAACATAAAAAGTCTCTATTAAAGTTGGAGAAAGATAGATGAAAAAAAGGTTCAGTACGTTCTTAACTATTTATATCGCTTCTAATAATTATATTAATTTCTATTGAGAGGCGAACTAACGGTTCAGCATTAGATTCAACCTTAAAGGGGTATTTTATGACAAAGGAACTGGGTTCAGTGAAGTTATTTGTTAATACTCAAAAGCCCCCTTTCATTTATCTTGAAGCAGATGACGGGGTTATTATTTTCAATATGAGAAATGAGGATGAAACACAGGAAATATTCGGAGAAATACTAAGAAAAATAAAATAACTGTAGGTACTGGGGAAGATAAGCTCATTACAGAAGATTTTGAAATGCTTGTTATAGCTGAACTCATTATTTTGAGTATTGCGAAGAAGTTGGCTGTGAAGTGTGGAGTTTGTTAACTAGTATGAAATCTATCAGTGGAGAGCCAGTCTGCCTGTGGCTGCCAGAGCGTTAACGCAAACCTGGAACAATAACTTTGTATAGGCAATAATAAAGGCCGGAGTATCCGGCCGTCAGTCTAAAAATAAAATTCTAAAATTTTAGCAACTAAATTTTATTAATCCCCAATAGGACCTGCTTTTTTATTTCTTGTCTTAGCTTTTCCCTGAATTTCAGGAACAGGTTTTACAGTATTTCTTTCCACTTTCATTTTTTTATTACTTTCTGTTCCATGGGGATCACTTGGATCAGGTCTTCTCATACCAGCTTTGGCCATAATTCTCACTATCCTTCTTATTTAATATAGTACTTTTATCATATGTTCTGCATAATAATTTTTTATATACATAAGTAAGTATAGCTCTATTTATGACTTGCCAAAGGTTCCAAAATCTTATCGAGCTTACTTTTACCAAGCAATATTAATTTTATTGCTTAATATCTTGAACAAACACTTCCATCCCTATTAAAACATATCCAAAGCTGTTGTAAAATCCTTTATAAACTTGAGTATGCATTGCCCTCTTCAAGTTTTTATGTCTTTTGAGCATTAATCAACTATAAAGCTCATTGACACAGGCTTATTACATATGTAAGTTTTGATGACAACTTTAACTCTTAAGAAATATTACAACAATTAAAGTTTTTTGATGCTATTGAAAAGCAAATTAAAAAAAGACACGATATAGAAGTCACGTTACTACCTGATGCTGATATATTACCAGATATAGGTCCACAATAATTTTAAAGAAAAATATAAGTCATTAGAAAAAAATTAAATTTGAGTAGCTTGAAATAATTATTTTGTGAAAACTAAACGAATATGTTAAACTTGTTTTAGGTTGTTTTTAGAAAGAGCCTTATAATTTAGAATTTGATGTATTCGGGTGATGATATGAAATATGGTTTTGTAAGGGTGGGAGCTGCAGTTCCAAAGCTAAAGGTAGCTAACTGCGAGTACAATTGCTCCCGCATAGTTGATCTAATTAAAAAAGCGGATAAGGAACATGTGAAGTTTTTGGTGTTTCCGGAGCTTTGTATAACTGCTTATAGCTGTGGTGACCTGTTTCACCAAGACATACTCTTAAAGGAAGCTTTAAAACAACTTGAAAACATATTGGAAAATACTAAAAGTACTGATTTGATTGCTATAATTGGAATGCCTGTAAGCTTAAACAATCAATTATTCAATTGTGCGGTTATAATTCAGTCTGGAAAGATTCTAGGTGTTGTACCTAAAACGTATATACCCAACTACAGTGAATTTTATGAAGAGAGATGGTTTGCTTCAGGTAATAAAGCTTTAGTTGACAATATCAATATATGCGGGTTTATTGTGCCTTTTGGTGTAGATCTTCTGTTTGAAAACAGTCAAAATGGGGAAGTGTGCTTCGGTATAGAGATATGTGAGGATTTGTGGGTTCCTATACCTCCCAGTTCTTATCAGTGTATGAACGGGGCTACGCTTGTATTTAATCCTTCCGCAAGCAATGAGATAATCGGTAAGCATGAGTATAGAAGAGAACTTGTAAGGCAGCAGTCAGCTAGATGTATTTCCGGATATGTGTATACTTCCTCTAATACCAATGAGTCTACCACCGATGTGGTTTTTGGGGGACATGCTATGATTGCTGAGTATGGCTCACTTCTTTCCGAGTCGGAGAGGTTTTTAGACGAGGATCAGCTTATTTATTCCGAGATAGATATCCAAAAGCTGATAAACGACAGGAGAAAGAATACCAGCTTTATGGAAGGTGTCCTTGAGAAAAAATACAGAAGGATTATCTTTGATCAAGAAGAAGGCGCAGGTGTTGACCTGACAAGGAATGTTACTGCGCACCCTTTTGTGCCTTCTGATGCAGGTAACAGAGATGTAAGATGTAAAGAAATCTTTTCCATTCAAACCAGTGCTCTTGCAAAAAGGATAAGGCACACAGGATTAAAGTATTCTGTTATTGGAATATCAGGAGGTTTGGATTCTACACTGGCGTTACTTGTTACTGCAAAAACTTATGAACTTTTGGGAATTCCGGCAGACAATATTATAGCTGTTACAATGCCGGGATTTGGAACTACAAATACTACTTACACCAATGCCATGGAACTTATGAAGGCAATGAAGGTAAGTATTAAAGAAATCAATATTAAGGAGGCCTGTCTTCAGCATTTTAAAGATATTGGCCACGATGTAGATGTTCATGATGTTACCTATGAAAATGTTCAGGCAAGAGAGCGTACTCAAATTCTTATGGATCTTGCTAACAAACTTGGGGGTCTGGTTATAGGGACTGGTGACCTATCAGAGCTTGCTTTGGGTTGGTGTACTTACAACGGAGATCATATGTCCATGTATTCGGTAAACTGTAGTATCCCAAAGACTTTGGTTAAATTCCTTGTTAAGTGGGTTGCCGACAATATGGTGGACAATAAAGTTAAGGATATACTAGACAGGATACTTGATACTCCAATTTCACCGGAGTTGCTTCCGCCTACTGCTGAGGGGGAAATCAATCAGAAGACGGAGGATATTGTTGGACCCTATGAACTGCATGACTTCTTCATGTATCATATGATAAGGTACGGTGCTCCTCCAAAGAAGATAGAGTTTCTTGCTCAAAAGGCTTTTGATGGCAAATATCCAGTCGATGAGATAAAAAAATGGCTTAAGATTTTTATGAAGAGATTTTTCACACAGCAATTTAAAAGGTCATGTCTTCCCGATGGGCCAAAAGTAGGAACTATAAGTCTATCCCCAAGGGGTGACTGGCGTATGCCGAGTGACGCTGATGCAAGAGCATGGCTTAATGAAATTGAATAAGAAGAGATTTTTTTGAGAAAATTTTAGATTTTGTGATTAAAGAGTTGATGCATATGGGAATATGCGAGTACTTTTTGGTGAGGTGCAATTACTATAGTCCGTACAGTCTATGGGGGCAGAAACTATGTAAAATTGATATAAATATCAGTAAAGAAATTATGATAGAGCATCTTCAAAAAACGAAGGTGCTTTTTTCATGATACTGAAAATAAAAGACACACAATTCATTGAAGTATAATAAAATAGTCACAGTTAGAGAAGGAAGGAGGATTAAATTAAAAAGATAGGTATTTCCAGACATAAGCTTACTTGTTAAAAGTGCAATAAGTGAATTTATAGAAGATTATTCATTGAGTGTAAAATGGTTGTAAAAATGGCAGCTGACTAGTTATTTTATTGGAATTAACTTATGATAATTGCTTATAAAACCTTTATTAAGGTAAATTTTAAAACATGAAATGGCTATAATTGACTATTTTATTTTATAGGTATAAAATATACAAGGAGAATATTGATATTTTATTCAATATTAACTGCAATGAATATTCATTCTATACAAAGCAAATCTTTATTTCTCCACATAACATAGGCAAATTTAGTGTCTATACCAGAGTTTCATAAAATAATGTGGAAATTCTGCTTAAAATACTTGCCCAATTTTTGGGCAAGCATTTAAAAAAAAAGAATTTTGGGGAGGAAAAATTACATGAGAAAATTATTTAGCATAGTTTTGACCATCGCTATGCTTGTAACTGTTTTTTCAACAGTATTCAATTTAAGAACAGCATCTGCTGCATCAAATGATTACTTAAAAATGTTGACAAAGCAGACACAACAAGCAGCACCTACAAGTACTAAGACACAAACGTCTTTGAATCCGACTCCTACATCCATACTATCAACTTCAAAACCGTCGGTACCGTCAAGCAACTTCACTGTTACTATAGGAACAATCTGTGCATCATCAGATGAATATATAACTGTTCCCATCAACTTCGCAAATGTTCCTGCAAGCGGTATCCAAGTATTTGATATGTCAATTCAATATGAATCAGACTGTCTAGAATATCTAGCATATGAGCCAGGGATTATTGTCCCTAATCCAAATATAAACTTTGTTATCAACAAGTCAGAAAATGGAACTTTAAAATTACTTTTTCTTGGCTATTCACTGGAAAATGAATTTATCAACTCAAATGGAACACTTGCAAACATCACGTTTAAAGTATCGTCATCCGAGGCTGTATCAACTTCTATTAGGGTAGACAACTCAAACTTTGGAGATCATAATTTTAATTTTTTATATCCAACATTAGTTGAAGGTCTAGTCTATATTTCAGGAGTATCACAAGCAACCCCAATCCCCCAAAACAGTCTTAAGGTCATAGTCGGTTCAACCAATGCAAATTCTGGAGATATAATTACAGTACCGGTTGCTTTTGAAAATATTCCTTCCAATGGAATTTCTATGTGCGGCATGACTATTCTTTATGATAAGGAGAGATTGGAGTTTGTATCTCATAAACCTGGAGTCATAGTCAACAATCCGGATATCAATTTTGGAATAAACAATATGTATAATGGCGCCATAAAACTTCATTTCATCGACAATACAATTTCGAGTGAGCCCATTACCTCAGACGGAGTGTTTGTAGACCTTACTTTTAGAGTAACCGATTCTTATGACAGCTCAACTTCAATAAACCTAATAAATTCAACATTTGGTGACATTGACACTAATATTGTATTTGCACAAATTGTTCCCGGTGTTATTGATATTACTGGCCGTATAATACCTACACCTACTCCTGCAGGTAAACTTACCGTTAATATCGGCTCAACAGAAGGAATGAAAGGTGATCTCATAACAGTACCAATCAGCTTACAAAACGTTCCTTACAGCGGAATTGCCGGAGGTGATTTAATAATCTCCTTTGATACAAACCAATTGGAGTATGTAGATAAAGAGCCTGGAAATATTACATCAAACCTGGCAATATCTCAATTTTCTGACGGTAATATAAGACTCCTGCTTCAAGGTTATATTAACTCATCTGACTCTGGGTATGTAAAATCAGATGGCATTCTTGCAACCATTACTTTCAAAATACTAGGAGCTTTCAAGGAATCAACACCCCTTGAAGCAAAAGTGTCCTTTACTGTTGACCATTTGGAAAAAATAGATGTGTCGGTTAATTCAGGTATGGTTAACATTATTGGCCCTGTGTTACCAACTTTAGCTCCAACTCCAAAACCTACAAATTCTACTGTTAAAATTACTGTAGGCTCAGCAGAGGGAACTACTGGTGAACTGGTGACTGTACCTGTTAGTCTTGCAAATATATCTCCTAATGGCATAGGTGCTGCAGATATCAGAATAAAATATGATTCGGTACTATTGGAATGTGTCTCTGTAGAGGCTGGCAATATAGTTCCAACCCCTGAACGGGACTTTTTTAGTAGTAATACATCTGAAGCAATTATAGAATTACTTTATACAAAAAAGTTTGCAAACTCTTCTTGCATTAGTACGGACGGAGTGTTTGCAAACATTACCTTTAAAGTGTTGTGTACATATGACAAATCCACTTATATTTCTGTTTCTAATCCATCAGTAGAAGACAGAGATCTTCTCGATATTTATGTTTATTCAGTTGCAGCCAGATTTAATATTTTAGGTATCGAGCCCAAACCGGATTTTCAGGTAGAAATAGGTTCAACTAAGGGTTATACCGGTGACCTTATAACCGTCCCGGTAAATTTTTCATATGTACCTAATACAAGAATCTCTACAGCGAGTATGACAATTAATTATGATGCAAGCCAGTTGGAATATATATCTTATAAAGTGGGAAGTATTGTTCCTGAAGGTGGTCTGGGCTTTGATATAAATAAGACATCTGACGGTGTCCTATCTTTATTATACCTTGACTATTTTATGCAATCTTCAATAGACTATAATGGTATAGTAGCAAACCTTACTTTTAAGGTATTAGGTTCCTCTGGAGAATCAGCTGTTTATGGAAGTGATGCAATTTTTAGTGATAGAAATTTTGATTATGTGAACACAACATTTGTTTCAGGGAAAGTCAGCATTTCAGCTCCTCCATTATTCTCCGAAAAAATAGGCGTTTATTACGGAAGCTTTTACCAAACGCTCAATGAGCCATGTACGTTTCCAATAGTATTTAAAAATATTCCCCCAACTGCAATAGGTTCATTTAGTATGACAATTGACTATGATCCAACTAGGCTAGAGTATGCTGATGCAGCAGAATTGAATATAGTAACACCTGATCCAGAAGTACTATACACCATCAAAACTCTACCCTTAACTATACAAAAAATTTCTGAAAAGAGCTTTAGAATCCTCTACGAAGCTTCTGAGACATTGGATCTTATCACTAATGAATATGGATTTGTACATCTTGACTTTAATATTTTATCCCCTTCAACGAATGACATTTCCATTAAAATAAAGGATGCAACTTTTACAGACAAATATGGAAATCCTGTTGATGCAGAGTTGTTTTCTGCACCTACCGCAGAAGCGGCAATAGGTACTGTTGCAGCCTCACCAAATTCAACTGTAGTTGTACCTATTAACCTGATAAGTTTACCAGAACCCGGCATTAGCTCTACTTATATGGTTATAGATTATAATCCTGAAGAACTGGAATATATTAGTTCAAAATTTGGAAGCATAATACCTGAATTGGTGAATATCACCGTTAACCCTAATTCATTTGATAATAGTAAAATTCGACTGTTTATTAATATGTATCCTAACTCCTTAACAACAAACGGAGACTTGGCAAATATCACCTTTAAAGTTAAAGCTACCGATGGTTTTTCACCGTTAAAATTTGAATATGTTCCAGAAATCTTGTTATCTTCAGATTTATGGTCAAAAGTGCTTATAACAAATGGTGGCGTAATAATCTCCGATAAAGAATTTACAGGTCAAACGGTTTCCGGTTATGTATATTCTGATCTTGGAAATGCTAATTCACCAAACTTTTCATTCAATGAAGGATTTAAAGTTGAATTAGAAGGATCGAGTTTTTCAACTGTTACAGATAGTAATGGTTATTTTGAAATCAAAAATGTTCCGTTTGGAAAATATACACTCAGTATTACTAAAGCTAATCACCTGACAAGACAAATTGAAAATCTTTCGGTAGATGAAGATAAAGAATTATCAAGTCCTATTATCTTATGGCCCGGGGATATGGAAATAGACGGAATACAAGATGGTGCAATAAACCTGGAAGATATAATGGAAATTTGCAAAGCTTTCAATTGTACGTACAAAGACGTTAAGTACAATAAAAACTTAGATTTGAATAAAGATTCTTCTATAAATTTAGAAGATATAATGCTAGTTATAAAGCATTTCAATAAGACTTCTTCGGATTATTAAAAGTTTTATATATTTATCCATTTCACTTTATTTTGGAAGTGAAGAAAGGTATGGAAACTAAGTGTATCCATACCTTTTTCGTAATCAGAACTTTATTATTCATTGAGAAACTTGTTTTATAATTAGGTGGTCTAGGTGGTGTTCGACTTGGAGTTATGTTAAGGTGTACAAAAACTGAATCACGCGAATCGAGTGTGGTTTTATCAAGTTCAGGGATGTCAATTAGCCAAAGGTATTTAAGACTAGGGCAGTTGCTTAAAGCACTTACATCAATGATTGAATTAAAAGAGCTTACATCTTTTATAGAGTTGGTGGAAAGATTGAGGTAAGTAAGGTTCGTGCTCCAATTTCTCAAGAAAGAATGTTTTACATATCGCCGGAAGAAAGTTCAAACGGAGCAGGAATAATTATTTACAAACAAAAAAAAGTGGAGAAATAAAACCTTTTGACGCTTTAGCTTGGTTAGTTTGATTGGTAACTCATATCCAAAATAAGGGGAAGCAAATTGTAAGATATTATGGTCATTATTCAAACTTTTTGGATCCCAGATTAATAACCTAAGAATGTGTTTTATGATAATTGATTGGTGGTTTATAAGTCAGATAAATCATTTGAAGACTTATATAACGGTAAAGTCTTCAAATGATTTATAGATAATGTTTCTTTATGCCTAATTGACATAAATCATTTTGTTTCTGTCGAGCTTATTCTATAGCTTCATAAGTGTTGGATGGAGGGGGGCCTACTCTTTGGGGAAGCATGTTATCTGAACATCTATGAACCTCTTCATCAGAGAGTAATCTATGGCATCTATAGAACCGTCCCCGTTCAAATCACCTGCCCACATGTCATCATCAACCGGAAAGCCATTTGACGGATTATCCAAATATATTTTAAACAATGCATAATCAATGGCATCAATGTTCCCATCACCATTTACATCTCCTACTCTAATTGCCAGTTCATATTGTGCTGTTGAAACATCTGAATCCGTCATACCATCTTTTTCTGCATAAGCTTTTATGGTTTTCGAGCCGGCAACTGTTATAGGGTTTGTATAAACACTAGAAGTTGAATTAGGAGTTGTACCGTCTGTTGTATATCTTATTGTTGCTCCTTCTGTAGTACAGCTCAAAGTTACAGTTTGTATTGATGTATAGGTTCCTCCCGTCGGACTGATAACCGGATTTTCTGCTTTAATTGTATAGGTTGCACTTGCAATATCCGAATCCACCATATCTTCTTTTACGGCATATGCTTTTATGGTTTCTGAGTTTGATACGGTTATAGGTCCGGTATACAATTGTGAACTTGAAGTAGGCATTGTACCATCAGTCGTATACCTTATACTTGCTCCTTCTGTAGCACTCTCCAATGTTACAGTTTGAGTTGAAGAATATGTCCCTTCTGACAGGCTGAAGGATGGTGCCTTAACCTGTTCCTTCGGAAAGAAACTGATCTCATTATAAATTCTTTGACGCATTAAAGAGACATCGGTGTTGTTTATTAATCCGTCTTCGTCTAAATCTCCTACCCACAGATCATCTTCAACCGGAAAATCGCTTATTATCCCTTTTACATAATCCATGATTGACAGATAATCAAAACTGTCTATAATTCCATTTCCGTCTACATCACCTATTTTAAATGATAATGTGTAGGTTGCACTTATAATATCCGAATCAGGCAACCCGGCTTTTTGTGCAAATGCTTTTATAGTTGTTGATTTCGTAATATCTACACCGCCGGTATATATTTGAGAGTCCGATGTAGGTATTGAGCCATCTGTTGTATATCTTATTGTTGCTCCTTTTGTTGAACAGCTTAGCTTTACATTTTGAAAAGACGTATATGTACCTTCTGCCAGACCAAAGGATGGTACCTTTACCTCTTCTTTAGGGAAATAGCTGATCTCTCCATGTACTTTTTGAAGCATTAAAGAAACATCGGTATTGTTTATTAGTCCGTCTCCATCTAAATCCCCTGCCCAAAGATCATCTTCAACAGGGAAATCGTCTATTGTTCCATTTGAGTATTGTTGTAGTAATGAGTAATCAAGAGCATTTACATCTCCATCCCCGTTCACATCGCCCACCCGAATTGACAGCAGATATGAATAAACTGAAACGTCCGAATCAGTCATTCCGGATTTTTGTGCATAAGCCTTTATTATTTTGTTTCCCGCAACAGTAATAGGACTAGTGTATATTTTTGAAGTTGAAGTTGATGTAGGTATTGAGCCGTCTGTCGTATATCTTATCGTTGCCCCTTCTGTAGCACAACTCAAGGTTATACTCTGAATTGACGTATATGTTCCACCATTAATACTAAATACAGGTTTCGATACTACTTCCGAAACTGAAGGTGTGAACTCCAATACATTTTCGCTGTATAAATCTGAAGGATAATTCAGCTTACCTCCCATGACATATATTTTTCCATTCAAACTTTCTGCCTGAAATTCATAATATGGTTCCGGTATATTGCAATGTTTATACCATTGATTCAAATCAGGATTATATTCATACACTTGATTTATATCAAACATGCTAAAAGCATAAATTTTGTTACCTAGTGATAAAACTTTTGACTTAAAAGAACATGGCCAATAGTTGCTAACAAGTGTCCACTGATTTGTAGCAGGATCATATTCTTCAATGCTGTTACAATCATTACCCTCGATATCATATCCGCCAAAAAGGTATATCTTTCCGTTCAATACAGCAGCATGGGAACTTATTCTTGTAACATTTGTATTAGCCGCACTACTCCAAGTATCCGTTACTGGATCATAAACCTTAACATCGGTATACAAGAAACTGTCACCATCGTCTTCCGAGTAAACATTAATAAAATATATTTTACCATTAAGCGTTGCATCAGCAGTACGGTCTATTGTATAATCAGGCATGGTACTTTTGGAAGACATAATACCGGTATTTATATCGTATACCTTCACATTCGAACCACCAAACAAATAAATTCTGTTGTTATAACCAACTGATAAATTCCAATTATAATAAGAGCTGATTGAACGAATCCAGCTTGTCTGTTCCATAAGTGGGTCATAACAAATTAGTCCAACTGAGCCTTTTTCTGATGAATATCCAACAGCATAGATTTTATCATCAAATTTGTATGACTTTTCTATATTCATCCCATAAGGCATAGAATTTTTGAAAACCCATTCACTATCAGCTTGAGTATTGGATCCTAACGTTAATGGCAAAGAAAATAACTTAGACGTTCCATCAACAGTTTGATTAACTTGACTGCATGATGCTGTGTTTCCTAAAGAATCAGTAAGGCTAAAGCACTTAACAAAAGTGCCATTCCCGTCAAGATTTGTATCTGTTACTCTTACAGTCCAGTTCTTTGTTATTCCAGATATGTCTTTACCTTTGAACATATCCGAAAAGTCAAATACAAAAGTAGCCTCACTCGGAACCTCTGTGTCTCCACTTGCAGCTTCCGGGCCATCAAAATCACATTCTGCACTGCTAGAATTATTTATAGCGACCGGATTAAAACTAACAGTATCTGTTCCATTGACTTCTTGCATACCAAGTTCAAGTTTAACCTGATTTCTTTTTGCATGATTTATTGTAATTGTACCAATTAAATCAGGTGTATACGAGGTTTTGGCAGTAATCCAATAAGCCGTATTTTCAGGCCCCCATATACTTAATCTTTCTTGAGCTGCTGGTGCTCCATTTACAGCAGATACTTTATTTAAAGTATCATAAGCAATCCATGCATATCCATTATCTCTCCATTGTATCCCATGCGAATTCACAATACGAAAGGCTCCATTTTCCCCTGCGTCTACGATATTGTTGTCATTGATATCTACCCAAATATCATCACTATAACCAACTACCGTCATAGCATGTGGACCTACTCTACCGTCCATCATGTAAACAACATCTTTATTAACAAATTCGTTATCTGCATCAGTAGAAGGATTATCCTTTATCGTTGTCCATTTCCACGAAAACAAATACGTGCTATAAGTCAAAACATAACCATTGTTCAATAATTGTTTTATATCATTTAATGCTGGCGAATTAGTTGATTTAACAGGCGTATTTGTCCCATCTGCTACTTTTACAAACCCTACTTTATCCATTTTGTATTTTAATGCATCAGTCCACACTTCTTCATCAGTGCTCCACTCCAGATAGTTCTTTGGGACACTGCCATCACCACAATATGGGAATTTGCCCCACGTTGCTATCCCATTTTCAAGCATGACCCTATAATTTTTTTGAATTGACGAACCTTCGTCTACGCCGCCATTAATCAGGTTATATGTCCATTTAGGTGAAAACTTATTTGTATTGTCACTATTGTCTTTCACATTCCATCCTCTTGCCATAGCAGTCATATATGTTGCCTGATAATAGGTACTAGCAAAACTGGTGCAACTTCCAATACCATCCTGTGCTCTTATAGGTGGAAAGTAGGGTAGCATACTGTTATCTACATAAGTTGGTAAAGATGTGGTGCTTAGAGTTTCTACATTTGCCGAAGCTTGAGAATCAGAATCAGCTGCTGAACTCATCAGTGTACTGACTGTTTTAGAGCTCTGGTCAGGACTCATTGGTATAACTTCCTGACCTTTATGTACTGCTTTATCTTTTCCTAATATTTTCAAGCCTTTTTTCTTTCTAGTCTCGTTAGCCCTTTGAAGTCCAAGCTCATTCGGCAATACTTTTTTAACTTGAATCATGTTTTCTTTCATCCATTTCAGATCCTCTTTGCTAGGCTCTTTAAGACCTGTAGCTTGGTGAATCTCTTTTCCTTTACTTTCCCTTTTTTCTTTCGAAGTGCCGGCTAATGCACTTGACGAAAGAACCGTCGTGGATAATACAGCTAAGATAGTTATTGCACTTGCAACCCTTTTTAGTTTTCCTCTTATCATATAATTAACTCCTCTCCTTATAATAAATTTACAGCATAGTTAGTTACATAGGTTCTAAAAAATCAGATGCTCAATCATGGTATTATAGCAAAAATAAAACTTAAAAACAAAATTACAACAAACATTACACAATAAGGTAGTAATAGTGCTAAAAATGTTGATAGCTGAATACGTAACATTGCTATATAATAGTTATTGTAATTTTGTAAAATAATAGGTATATACTTATTATTTTTTTATTGTATTTTGAAAGTTATAAGACAACAAGTCTATTAGTTATACTATTATAAAAAGTAACAATAATATGGGATATTATGGGAGGGGTTACGTATACATGGAGGATGAATATAGGCTTAAGGAGTTAGGGAATTTTTTAATGGCAAGAAGAAAACGGATTTCACCAACTCAAGTCGGGTTGCCTTATGGTAATAATAGAAGAACTTCAGGTTTAAAGCGTGAAGAAGTAGCTCAATTAGCAAATGTTAGTATATCATGGTATACCTGGTTAGAGCAAGGCAGACCCATAAAGGTATCAAGTCAGGTACTGGGAAGCATTGGACATGCCCTGCTATTAAATGAAGCAGAAATGAGATATATTTTTATACTTTCTCAACTAGCGTTAACAGATACAAATACGAGAGAATGTCACTCTGTTATTAAACCACTTCAAATTCTGTTAAATAAGTTTGAACCTTTTCCTTCATTTGCCTTTGATCAATATTGGAATGCTATTGGATGGAACTCTTCAGCTAAAATGTTTTTTGGTGATTATGAAAAAATGAACGACAGAGAAAGAAATATTATCTGGAGAATGTTTATGGTTCCTTATCATAAAAGTTTATTCTCTGAATGGGATAAAGTTGCACAATGGTTGGTTGCTAATTTCAGGCTTTCATGCGGTAGATATGCATCCGATCAATGGTTTGTTAAATTTATAAAGGAATTAATGAATGAGAGCGAGGATTTCAAAAAGTGTTGGTTGAAGTGTGATGTTTTTGAAGAAGATTTCGAAAAAAGGATTATGCTAGAATCTGTAGGTGAATTGGTTTTTGACTTTATATGTTTTGAGATGATTGAAAACCGACAGATTAAAATTGCTTCTTACATCCCTGCAAATGATGAGACATTTGAGAAACTAAATACACTAAGGTTGTAGGTATTTTTGTATATTGGGCTGTACGCAGTCCCGGAAGCAAATACCTATCTATTTTTCATACCAGTAAAACAAAGTGAGTCAACAAGAACCGTCCCCATTGACTCACTTTTTCAACTATTCTACAATGATTGATTTTACTAATGTTCTTTCATATGTACTCCCATCTTCAAGAGTTCCTTTTATATCGGTACATATATTGTAAACGCCCTCTTCAGAAGGAATTTCTATATTCTCGGAAACTTCGATTCCAACTTTTTCTGAGTATACCTCTTTAATTTTTTTCAATTTTGTGCCAGGTAATGATTTGCTTATAACTGTCTTAACTTTTTTGTTTTTATCAAATTTCTCTGATGTATTCTTAGTATTATTCATATCGATTCCAAATTTGATTTTTTCGCCTCTTTTAAACTTGTTTTTGTCAAATGCTAATTTCGCTTTAAATGCTGAATCGTATTTAACATTCAAGAAGTATGCACTTGAATTATTAGAATTCATTTGGATTTTCCAGTTACCTGCTTTGGGATTTTTAACAGTCTTCATAAAGTGAAACGCGCCTTCAAATACACCAGTATCTTCTATAGGATTGTCAAATGTGTATTTTCTATTGTCTGGTGATATAATTGTTAGCTTAATGTCAGAATTTGAAGCAATCAAATCTAAATTAATTGATTTTACCGATGCTTCTACAGCAAATTCTATCTGACAATCTCCCTGAAACTCTCCGCCTCTTAGAAGTGTATCATTAATTTCTTCCGGTTTGATATTTTGGGTTTTTTTCGAAGTCATATTTTCTTTATGATTGTTAGATATTTTAGTTATTTTTTCTTCTCTTTTACTTATTACAGGCATAAAGCTGAAAGCATTAGCTATAGTTCTAAAATCAAAGGGTGAGTTTGAAGCTAATATAATTTTCTGAAAAGAACTATCTCTAGTGTCAAAACTTGACAAAGCTCCTGATGTGTCGCTATAAGTACCTATAATGGGTTCTATATATTTCCATGTATTTTTTGCACTCTTTATACTAAAGTGATCAAACTTACCTGTAAAAACATGTTCACCAAAAGGTAATTTTGAACTTTCAACCAATACAACTCCATCATTTGGACCATAGGATTCTAAATACAGATTTCCAAACCAAGTCGAAGAAAATAACTTACCATCATCAGTTCCGGCACCTGTAAAATAGCTTACAGTTTTTATTCCTGGTTTGTCATCTGTTTGTTCCCTGAAGTTTTCCATATATGCAGTTTGAAGTACATATGTGGCATCGTTCCTATGTCCCATTAGCTTTCCAAGCCAGCTAGCATACCAAGTGTATGAGAGGTCTGCAAGTGGCGAACCCCAATGAGGTGAACTCAGGGTAAATACTTTATCTACATATTCATCCGCTCCAAAATGAGCAATTGCACTAGTTGAATCCACTCCGCCCTTACTATGACAAACTAGATTTACCTTATTTACCTTATAGTACTCACATATCTGCTCTAACTGTTTTGCCAAAACACTTCCGTTCAACCACATGTCACCAGGATTTCCATCGGCGTCACGAAAGTTTACAAATGCTGTTCTATAGCCTGAGTTATACGCATAATTATAAGCGTCGGATGAACTTTCCCACCAACTCTTAGCATTACCTCCCATTCCATGAACAAATACAATTACAGGCTTCGATGGATCAACATTTTTTGGTGTCTCTCCAACATAATAGTCTCCCTCAGCACCATTTGGATTAACGTTAATTAGTTTTGGGGTGGTAGCTGCCATGACACTTACAGAATTTAACATCATTGCAATAACTAGTACTGGTACAACTAAAATCCTTTTAAATCTCATTGTAATTCCCCCTATTAAAAATATTTTGACTGTATAATTCTACTATATAATAGGGGATTTGTTAATGCTTTTTTAATTTTTTAAATTTTAAAGTATAAATTAGCATTTTACTAAAAGAGCTTACATCTTTTATAGCGTTGGTGGAAAGATTGAGGTGGGTAAGGTTTGTTAATTTACTTATAGGATTTGCAATAGCAAAGGTTCTCAGAAAAAAATTGAGTTACATTTTTTGCATCACAAAATAATATTCACTTGCAGGGAAGCTTAATAGATACAATGATGGACGCTGTACCGATAATAATTATTAGGTTACTTAAAAAATTGTCTAACCAACATCCTTGAATTTTGAATATAAAAAGTTGATATCTGCAGGAGCAGTACTTTGTGTAGTATTTCTTTTCTTTTGGAGCTCTTTCTTTTTAAGAATATTTAGTGAACGCAAACTTAGCATTGTTCCGATAATTCCGACTAGTAATCCAAGCACTAATCCAATAAGAGTTCCGAGTATTAAGGCTAAAATGACATTTAACATATTCAATCACCATTTATCGTTAGTATAGTATTAATTTATCACTGTTATTTATATCGGCAGTTCTAAAAACTATTTTACAAGATTTTGTATTTTATTGCAAGTTTATTTTTGACGAAAAAAACCAAATTATATATATTAAATAAATACATTGTTTTTTCATAAAGTTAATCAGCACTATTAGACTATAGAGTTAAATAATGTATATAAAAACTGGTTTAAATCCATATAACAAAAATTACTTATGAAAATTTTGAAAATGTGCTTGACATTTATCGCTATCTGTCTTAAAATAGCTTTGTGCCTCTCGAGAGGTGCATAGATGCGGTGGGTGTAGCTCAGTTGGTTAGAGCGCCAGATTGTGGCTCTGGAGGCCGTGGGTTCGACTCCCATCATTCACCCCACATAGGGATATAGCCAAGTCGGTAAGGCACCAGACTTTGACTCTGGCATTTCGTAGGTTCGAGTCCTGCTATCCCTGCCACATGGGCCATTAGCTCAGTCGGCTAGAGCACTTGACTTTTAATCAAGGTGTCCCGCGTTCGAGTCGCGGATGGCTCACCAAAACATCTGTAACCATTAGGTTGCAGATGTTTTTTATTTGTAAAAATAGACACCCTGATTTGATTGAATTGAAACAGACCTTGCTTGATTTTGCTATTTGATTTTTTGAATATTATGATCAGCTAGGAATTTTGCAAATTCTTATTACTTTATAGAACGGTAAATATTGAGGAAGGTGTCTGATTGACACGGAGATAATTTTACTGCTATGAAAAATCTTACTAATGGTGTATATTAATATAAGGGAGTTGAATTAATATGCAAAAATATTATAAATGTACATTTTTTGTAATAGCAATAACATTGTGTTTTGTATTATCAGGGTGTATGTATTCAAGCAACTATTTTAAGTATGATGAAAATGATCTGGAACAAGACAATACTATAGAACAAGATGATACTATAGAACAAGATGATACTATGGTACAAGATAATACTATGGTACAAGATAATGTAATACAAAATTATGATGATGCTGATGAATTCTTTTATTGTGAGCCAGAAAATTTCCCTGAATCTTTATCAATAAAGGTTTTTAAATCAAAACGACTACTGGAGCTCTATGGAGATGATAATATTATCGGAAGATTCAAAATAGGACTTGGTGGAAATCCTTCAGGCGATAAAAACAAGGAAGGAGATAGAAAAACTCCTGTTGGTGAATATTATATTTGCACTAGAAATCAAGAAAGTCCTTTTCACTTGTTTTTAGGAGTGAGCTATCCTAATGCTGAAGATGCACGAAGAGGCTTTGAAAACAACATTATAGATGGAAATACAATAAAAATAATTAAAAGGGCTGAGGAAAACAAGCAACTACCTCCATGGGATACTCCTCTTGGTGGAGCTATAGGCATCCATGGTGGAGGAAATAAAAGTGATTGGACTTTAGGGTGTATAGCCATGACAGATGAAGATATTGAGATCATTTGGAAATTTGCAAAGCTTAAAACGCCTGTATTTATATATGAGTAGAATTTTTAGTTACAACCAGTAGTTTAAAAGCACAAAAGCTCAGTGTAAAAAATAGTTCAATGTTGAAGATAATTAAAAGTATATCGATTTAAGCCTTTACTAAAAGTTTATGGACTTCAACTATGGCAAAATAAATTTATAAAAATTAAGAGACAGTAAGCCGATTAAGCTTCAACTGCCTCTCTTTTAAAAATGCAAATCAGTTATTAAAATTATCTTAAGCACACAATAAATATGCAATTAAGAGTTTCGTTAATCTATAATGCATTCATTTCAAAACACCAAAATTAAAAATTTTTAATCATTCCAAGCAGGTACATTCTCAATTTGGCAAAATCTAAGGAAGTAATATACCCGTCCAAATCAAAGTCAATTGCTTTTTTCTGTGCATCTGTAAACTGAATTATCCCTAATAAATACTGTCTTACCATTGCAAAATCTATTGAATTTACTTGTCCATTGAAATCTACATCTCCCATTAATATATCTTCAGTTGGAGTTGGTGTTACAACAGGTGTTGGTGTGGGAGAACCTCCATTTTGATAAACACCAAATTCAAATATAGAATTTCCGTATTGAGTCTTTCTTTGCATACAGTATATTCTTACATATCTTCCTTTTGCACTTAATTTTATATCATCAATATCTCCATCGCCATTATACTCTGTGATAACATCGGTCCAATTGCTTGCATCATTGGATACCTGAATCTTATACTGACTTGCATAAGCAGTTTCCCATTCAATATACACCCTATCAATTTCATATTCATCTTCTAAATCTACATAAATATATTGAGGGTCACTATACTCTGAAGACCATCTTGTAGATATATTGCCATCTACGGCATTTTCAGCCACATTACCGTTACCGGCCTCCGTTGAAGACACGTATACCTTCTTTTTAAAAGCAATACTACCGGCAGGTATATCTACGTTAGGTGGAACAGTTGTGGGTTCTTTCATCATTGAAGCCGGACGTACCGATATATTTTTTATACTGTGCTTATTATTTATGCACACTTCTTCTCCCCATTCAACCAATGTATTAAAAGTACCATCAGTTGTCATATCCAAAAAAGTTTGAGGATTGTTTCCAGGACCCCAAGACCATGCAAGATAACCAACTTCATTTAAATGACACTGTTCTAAAATGGTTTTATATGGGATTGCTCCATTTTCAGACTCTTCCCACTGATGTCCAAACTCACCTACTATCAGTGGTAATTCCATATCCACAGACTCTTGGATTTCATCTACTACTTTCTTATCGCTGTTCCCCCACATATAAGGCCACCACATATGTACCGAGAACATAAGGTTTTTGTCGGGATCAGCTTTAATAAGCTCCGGACCTGCAGCTTGAAGCATATCGATGTCTTGTCCATAACTTGAGGCATCAATCACTAAGGGAACATGGATTCCCGCCTCTCTCATTCTATTGACAGCTTTAGTATAACCTGAGATAAAATCGGCTTTTGAAACATTTTGTCCAACCTCATTTCCTATGTTTACAATTAAATACTCCTGATGCCTCTTTATTACTTCAACAACCTCAGGATTTGTCCAATAATCTACCAAACTTTCCAGCTTGCTAAAATCACCTGTAGCGTCATGTAGTTCAATCATAGGTATCATATTATTAATACGACAATTGTAGATTAAAATGTCCAGCTTTCTTGCCGGTCCTGCAAGGCCCCAAACCAATCGAACTGTATTAGCGCCTGTTTTTCTTATCTCCGGAAGGCTTTTACCTCCATCAATATCCCCCCAGATGGACATTTCGTTGACACCATACATTACAACCTTTTCCCCATCCTTGTCATAAAGATGTCTTCCCTTAACCTTAAATCCTGGATAATTATCTTCTGCAAAAACCAGTGACGGAAGTGAAGTGACCAACATAAGAATAATACACAAAATAGAGCAAAAATTTTTCATTACAATTCCCTCCAAAAAATAAAATAGTAATATTATAAAAATCCATATTGGAAATCCAAAATAATTTACCAAGTACGAAGGGTTAATTAGAGCGTTTTACGGGATTGTTTGATCTGAACAATGATTATCTTTGATTAATCTAATTATACTACTTTATCACATAATTTGCATTAAAATTTTGCGATTTGTAATGTTATTTAGCTCACAATACTTATTTGTAATTTTTACAAGACCGTGTTTTCTTAAGAAATACCGCAGGCATTGGTTAAAATCATCGTTGTCTGCGGCTTTTTTGTTTGGATTCATTACATCTTTTCCAGAGTTTCCTTCAATAATTGATTCAGAATCTGTGGATTCGCTTTTCCCTTTGTATCCTTCATGGCCTGCCCTACAAGAAACCCAAAAGCTTTATCTTTGCCATTTTTGTAATCCGCCACCGATTGAGGATTTGCAGATACAACTTTTTCCACTGTCGCAAGAAGTGCCCCTTCATCATTCACCACTTCCAAGCCCTGTTCCTTCACTATGGTCAGAGGCTCTTTTTTAGTCTCAAACATGGTTGAAAAAACTTTTTTTGCTATTGTGTTACTTATCTTTCCCTCATCGACAAGAGAAACAAGCTCAGCCAAATATTTCGCAGGGAACGGTATATCTTGAGCTTCCATTTCATTATCTTTTAAAGATTTTAACAAATCTCCTATAATAAAATTACTAACTGCTTTTATATTTTTGGTAAATTTTAAAACCTCTTCAAAGAAATCCGCCAGATACTTCGAAGCAGTAATAATTTCGGCGTCATTTAACGGCAATCCCAACTCACTGACATATCTTTGTTTTCTATTCTCAGGAAGTTCCGGAAGTGAAGCCCTTATATTTTCAATATCTCCTTCGTCAAGTATAATCGGAACAAGGTCAGGGTCTGGAAAATACCTATAATCATGAGCTTCTTCCTTGCTCCTCATTGCGTAGCTGATACCCTTGTTATCATCCCATCTTCTTGTTTCTTGTATTATTTTTCCTCCGGTTTCAATTTCATCTATCTGGCGTCTCGCCTCTGCATTAACAGCCCTTACAATACTCCGGAACGAATTTAAGTTTTTCATTTCAGTCCGTGTTCCAAATTCCTTCTGACCTTTTTTTCTCACTGAAAGGTTAACATCAGCCCTAAGTGACCCTTCCTGCATCTTACAGTCGGAAACCCCCGTGTATTCAAGTATTGCTTTGACACCCTCTACAAATAATCTTGCCTCATCTGCTGATCGCATGTCAGGCTCTGATACAATTTCAATAAGAGGCACTCCGCACCTGTTATAGTCAATAAGCGATCCGGATTCCCACTCATCATGCAGCAGCTTGCCCGCATCCTCTTCAAGGTGGATTCTGGTAATACCAATCCTTTTTGTATCCTCGCTCAATTTTATATCAACATACCCTCCCGAACACAGAGGTAAATCGTATTGAGATATTTGATAAGCCTTCGGCAGGTCGGGGTAAAAATAATTCTTTCTATCCTGCTTGCTGTACTCGGCAATTTTGCAATTCATCGCAAGTCCGGCTTTGGCAGCATACAGAACAACATTTTTATTAAGAACGGGAAGAGTGCCGGGCATTCCGGTACACACAGGACAGCAGTGAGTATTAACATCCCCGCCGAATTGAGTTGTACAGGAACAGAATATTTTTGATTTGGTTGATAGTTCAGCATGTATTTCGAGTCCAATAACAACTTCATAATCACTCATTTTTTCCACCTCATAAACCCGGTTTCAATTTATGAAACTCAGTATTTTGTTGAAAAGTATATGCTACCCTGATTAGAGTTGGTTCATCAAGAACCTTGCCAATTAACTGCAGTCCCACCGGCAGCTTTTTCGCATCAAACCCGCAGGGAACAACAAGACCGGGAAGCCCAGCAATATTTACCGATACCGTATATATGTCGCCAAGATACATCTCCAAAGGATTGTCAGTTTTCTCGCCGAATTTATATGCCGTAGTCGGAGCAGTTGGTCCTATTATCAAATCATATTTATCAAACACCCTGTCAAATTCATTCTTAATAATAGTCCTGACTTGAAGGGCTTTTTTATAGTACGCGTCATAATAGCCCGAGCTCAAGGCATAGGTGCCGAGCATTATTCTTCTTTTTACTTCATCCCCAAATCCTTCGCTTCTTGTCTGGCAATACAAATCCATAAGATCACTGAATTTTTCTGCTCTATATCCGTATTTAACGCCATCATACCTGGCAAGGTTTGAACTGGCCTCAGCTGACGAAATCAGATAGTATGCGGGTATTGCATACTCCGTCATCGGAAGGCTGCATTCTTCCCACTTAGCGCCAAGCGATTCCAGGGTATGGAGAGCCTCCATAACACTTTTCTTGACTTCCGGATTAATTCCCTCCCCGATATATTCACGGGGAACTCCTATTTTCATTCCTTTGACATCATTTTTAAGAGCCTTTGAATAATCAGGATATTCAACATTCAGGGAAGTGGCATCTTTCGGGTCATGCCCCGCAATTACATTCATTACAAGAGCGAGATCCTCAACATCTTTAGCAAAGGGTCCGATCTGATCCAGCGACGACGCGAAAGCCACCAATCCATACCTTGATACCGTTCCATAGGTGGGCTTCATCCCTGTAACTCCGCAGAAAGCCGCAGGCAAACGTATTGATCCGCCAGTGTCCGACCCCAGTGAAAAGGCGGTCAAATCAGAAGATACTGCAGCCGCAGAGCCTCCGCTTGAACCACCGGGTACTCTTTTTGTATCCCATGGATTTTTTACTTTTTGAAAAAATGATGTTTCATTCGTAGACCCCATAGCAAATTCATCCATATTAAGCTTGCCTAGAAGCACCGCTCCGGCTTCCTTGAGCCTCTCACAAACCGTAGCGTCATATGGGGGCACAAAATTGTTCAGCATTTTTGAAGCACACGTGGTTTTTATATTCATTGAACAAATATTGTCTTTAATAGCAAAAGGAATACCGACAAGAGGAGATGTGCTTTCACCCTTGTCTATTAAATCTTGGCACTTCCGGGCGTCTTCTAGAGCTGCATCTTCACAGACAGTTATGAAGCAGCCCAATTCTGGATTTAACTTTTTGATTCTTTCCAGGTATTCTTTTGTAATTTCCATTGAGCTTGCTTTTTTATCCTTTAATAAAGAAACAAGCTGATTTATTGTTAATTCAAATAGCGCCAAAGTATTGTCCTCCTTTTATTCCACAATCCGGGGAACTTTAAAGCAACCATTTCCTGAAAAAGGAGCATTCGAGAGTATCTTATCCCTTTCGAAGGATTGTTTTACTTCATCATTCCTCTGTACATTACTGACCGGAACAACATGGGCTGTAGGTTCTATTCCCTTTGTATCGAGTTCATTAAGTTTATCGACGTAACTTATGATATTTTCCATCTCTGTGGCGAATTTCAATATTTCTTCTTCACTTAAATTAAGCCTGGAAAGCTTTGCAACATGCCTTATTGTTTCTACTGTAACCTTCATATAACCTCCTTTGGTACATCTAATTTTATATGCACCTCCCTAAGCTGCTTTGCCGTGACATCAGACGGCGCTCCCATCAATAGATCCTGCGCTTTGCTGTTCATCGGAAAAGCTATAACTTCTCTGATATTCGGTTCATCACAAAGAAGCATAACCATCCTGTCAATACCGGGTGCGATGCCGGCATGCGGCGGTGGACCATATTGAAAAGCATTGAAAAGGGCAGGGAACTTGCTTTCAATGTCCTCCATGCTGTAGCCCGCAATATCAAAAGCTTTTACCATAATTTCCGGGTCATGATTACGCACGGCCCCGGAAGAAAGCTCAACTCCATTACATACTATATCATACTGGTAAGCCAAAATCTCCAAAGGATCGAGATTTTTCAAAGAATCCATTCCACCCTGAGGCATGGAAAAAGGGTTGTGACTAAATTCAATTTTCCTGCTGTCCGGGTTTAGTTCAAACATTGGAAAATCAACTATCCAGCAAAATCTGTATGAATTCTTCTCTATTATATCCAATTGTCTTGCCAATTCTGTCCGTACAAGCCCCGAAAATCTTTCAACGTTTCTAATACTGTCAGCAAAGAAAAATATAGCATCACCAGCTTTTGCCGATGTAGTTTCAATGATTTCTTTCGTGTCTTTTTCCGGTATGAATTTTGCAACAGGCCCTTGAAAGGTCATATCTTCATTTATTTTCACCCACGCAAGTCCTTTGGCCCCAATACTAGTAGCAAACTCAAGCATGGTGTCAAAAAAGCTACGGGGCTGTTTTCCACCTTCAGGAACACAGATAACCCTGACCACTTTATTTCTGAATGCGTTAAAGTCACTATTTACAAACAATTCGCTTATATCATTTATTACAAGCGGATTTCTTAAATCCGGTTTATCCGTCCCGTAACGAAGCATGGCCTCCTTATATGGTATTCTAACAAAGGATTCGCTTACTTTCCAGTCCGAAAATTCTTCGAAAACACTGCGCAGCAGCTCTTCAACTGCTAAAAACACATCCTCTTGAGTTGCAAATGCCATTTCAAGATCCAATTGATAGAATTCTCCGGGCGATCTGTCGGCCCTCGCATCCTCATCCCTGAAACAAGGTGCAATCTGAAAGTATTTATCAAACCCCGACACCATCAACAATTGCTTGAATTGTTGGGGTGCCTGGGGCAGTGCGTAGAATTTTCCCGGGTGGACTCTGCTCGGAACCAGATAATCCCTTGCTCCTTCCGGTGAAGAGCTGGTCAAAATGGGTGTCTGAACCTCTAAAAATCCAGATTCAACCATTTTGTTTCTTGTTCTATGGATTATTTTAGACCTTAAAACAATATTTGAATGCAATTTATCATTTCTCAAATCCAAAAATCGGTATTTTAAGCGCAAATCCTCCCGGGCTTCCCGTGAAGACCCGACTTCAAAGGGAAGTTGTTTCGTAACCTTACCCAATACACAAACAGCCTCCATTATTATTTCAATTGTTCCGGTCGAAATATTCATATTGACAGTGTCATCAGCACGTTTACAAACCGGACCGGTTACCGAAACGGTAGATTCCTTCGGAATTCTTGAAACAGAATTCTTAAGGTCTTCATTTTCAGACACGACCACCTGGGTTACTCCGTAATGATCCCTGACATCAATAAATATTAAACCACCATGGTCTCTAATATTCTGTACCCACCCGGCAATGCGTACTGTTTGCCCTACATGTTCAATACCAAGTTCGCCACAGCTATGAGTTCTATATATATGCATTATCGGTACCTCCTTTTTTTATTTAAAAGCTTAGGCACATCTAAACCCAAAGCTTTCTTGCCTTATTTCCCTTATGGAATTGGCTTGTAATACAAAACCTCCCGTCCACTATAATACAAATTATAGGGACGAGAGGTTTTCCCGCGGTGCCACCCTAATAGATCCATCCTGAATCCACTCTTAATCTTTAACGCAGATTTTACGTGTTCATTATCACAAGCTTAAAAGCCGTTTTTCTCTGTTACCAACCTGAAAGTACTTACAGTCACGGTACTTTCTCCCTTTAAGGCCACATTAACAGATACTCCTCTTTTTCACTGCTTCTACCTTATTTATTTTAGAAACCGTATGACTACACATTAAACAATAGCTCTGAGTATGTCGGCATCGGCCACTTATCCTTTGATACTATGGTCTCAAGTTTGTCAGCTGCTTCCCTTACAGCTTCCATAGCAGGTATTACAAGTGCACTATAGCAGTCTGCCTGTTCTTTAGCATCCATCATCGAACTTGCCTTAGATACTGTTTCAGAAAGTTTAGTAATGCTCTCACTAAGCGAGTTTGTCAGCTCAACAACTTCAGACAAAAGCTTTGCTGCAGCAGAAGCTTTTACCTCAACACCTGAGGATTTAACTGCAATTATAGAGTCTGACAGTTCTTTTGCATAACTTATCACAGTAGGTAAAATTTCTTTTTTAGCCATCGAAAGCATGGTTAATGCCTCAATATTAATTGTCTTGCTGTAACTCTCAAGAAGTATTTCATACCTTGATTCAATTTCTCCCTTGCTTAATATCCCATGTTTCACAAGAACATCGACATTCTTCTCTTTAAGGAAGTAAGGTATACATTCAACTGTTGATTTTATGTTATAAAGACCTCTTCTTTCAGCTTCAGCAACCCATTCGTCAGAATAGTTGTTACCGTTGAAAATGATTTTCTTATGATCCCTTATCACTTTTGTCAAAAGAGCATTTAATTCTGTATTAAAATCACTTGCTTTTTCAAGTTTGTCAGCGTACTGACTCAAGATTTCTGCAACAATCGTGTTTATAACAAAGTTTGAACCTGCTATCGAGGCAGACGAGCCCAACATTCTGAATTCAAATTTATTTCCCGTAAATGCAAAGGGTGATGTTCTGTTTCTGTCTGTGGTATCTTTCGGCAGCGTAGGCAAGCTGTTAACTCCTATTTTTAAAGTCGATGAGCAAATGCAGCTTTCTGCTTTGCCTTTTTCAATCTGTTCAATAATATCTGTAAGTTGATCGCCTAGAAATATTGATACAATTGCGGGCGGAGCCTCATTTGCTCCAAGTCTGTGATCATTTCCTGGACTTGCAATAGCCAGCCTCAATAGGTCTGCATATTCATCGACCGCCTGAATTACGGCACACAGGAACACAAGAAACTGTGCATTCTCATGCGGTGTATTTCCGGGTTCAAGAAGGTTTTGCCCATCATCTGTAGACATTGACCAGTTGTTGTGCTTTCCGGAACCATTAACACCCGCAAAAGGCTTTTCATGCAGCAGGCAGGCTAGACCATGCCTTATAGCTACCTTTTTCATTATCTCCATAGTTAACTGATTGTGATCTGTTGCAACGTTTGATGTTGAGAAAATAGGAGCAAGTTCATGCTGCGCAGGTGCGACCTCATTGTGTTTTGTTTTGGCAGACACTCCAAGTGCCCAGAGTTCAGCGTCAAGTTCTTTCATATAACCGGAAACCCTTTCCTTGATGTTCCCAAAATAATGATCTTCCAGCTCCTGACCCTTTGGAGCTTTGGCTCCAAACAACGTCCTGCCTGCCATAATTAAATCTTGGCGCTTATTGTAAAGCTCTCTGTCTACAAGAAAATACTCCTGCTCCGGGCCTACAGTTGTAGTTACTTTAGTAGTTGTATTGTTCCCGAATAACCTTAATATTCTAAGTGCTTGGTTATTTAACGCTTCCATTGAACGCAATAGAGGAGTCTTCTTATCGAGAGTCTCACCTGTATATGAGCAGAATACAGTAGGAATATACAACGTATCATCCTTTACAAAAGCGGGCGAAGTACAATCCCAAGCAGTATATCCCCTGGCCTCAAAAGTAGCTCGTAATCCGCCTGACGGAAAAGAAGAGGCATCCGGTTCTCCCTTAATAAGGTCCTTTCCTGAAAACTCCATTATTACTCTGCCATCAGCAGTTGGCGAGATAAACGAGTCATGTTTTTCAGCGGTAATACCGGTCATCGGTTGAAACCAATGTGTAAAATGTGTAGCTCCTTTTTCGAGCGCCCAGTCTTTCATTGCATTTGCAATCACTTCAGCAATATTCTCATCTAATGGTTTTCCTCCGTCAATGGTCTTTTTGAGCGATTTATATGTTGCTTTTGGAAGACGCTCACGCATAACTGAATCATTAAAAACTTTACTTCCAAACAATTCTGCAATATTAGTCCGATTAAGTTTTTCCATTTTGAACCCTCCTAAAATCTCCGTATTATTAAACGGCTTATTTATAAACGTACAACATTTAAAAACTACAGTCACATCATTTAGCTATACATTTTTATCCATATACTATAAAATGAAAGTTCGGCGACCTTGTCATTCATTTTAATAAAATAAAAAAAGGCCAGAACTTCAATAACATACAAAAATCTGTTATTAAAGCAGCGCCTTTGCTACACACATCCAGAAAAACTGGAAAAAACATCAACTATTTACTTGTGTGAAATCCATAATAATAGCGGTTTGTGCTGTGATGTAAAAAATATCCTTACTTGTTTTACGGTTACTCTATAGAATAATTATATTTTAGTTCCTGCAAAAAATCAATAGTTTTAAGTAAGAAATATTAAAAAATTATTGGAAGCAGCATAAAAAGTGCAGGATTGAATTTTAGAAATTGCAAATTAAAATGTAAAATAACAGCCAAACTTAGGATGTAATTGAACTGGAAATTAAAATGAGCTGAGATTTTAAAGAATACAAGATATGGCAGCAGGGTGAGAAATATATAAAAGAACAAGGAAATTATCTTGTAAGTACATTGACTTTTAAGAATGTTAATAGGATTTTATAGGACTATGCAAAATAATGTTCCTTTGTTCGGAAGTTATAAACTTCCAAACAAAGGAACACTGTGTTGGTTATATAGAATAGGATGGTCGTTTTGTTATACTCAACTGTCCAACTTTACATCCTGGTTTGCTTTTTAGTCGTATTAATCTGATAATTCCGTATCATTTATTACTATACTTGAATCATATATATTAACATCATTTATACGCATTACTTCTTTGAAGAAGCTTAAGGGAACGAAAGTTTTATTGTCAATTATTTCAGGGCTGGTTCCTAATTGAATGGGAGCGGTTTTCATGTAGTTGTAATTATCAATACCAATTGTTAAAGAAATACCTCTACCGATTATTACACTTTTGGTCAAGTTATCCCACTTTACATCGTATCCTAAAGTTTCTGCGATTGCACGAAGGGGAAGCATTACAGTATCCTGATCATTAGTGTATGCTGAAGGAGCATTAATGACATTGTTATTAACAACAATTTCTTTTTCGTCAATTGTTTTGCTTTCTTTTGATGCGTAGTCTACTGCTGTAGTATTTTTAGAATCAATATTTTTTTCTTGTATAACAACTATTTTAGAAGGGGTTGTTTGTGCAGGTATGCTTCTTGTAGAAATGCCATAAATAACTACAAGATTTTTGTCTGTGATTTCCCCTTCAAAAGCTTTTCCATCCTGTGAGACTATTTGGGTGTCTTTAGATATATTCAGTTTTAATGATTTATCCGAACTGACCAAATCTTTATCAAACCTATCAAATTTAACATTTTGCTCATTGTTGTCAATATTGGCAACTTTAATGTTGTATTGTGGAGGATAAATCATAATCATAGGCGCATTTGCATCATAATATCCCGTTATAACATTTCCTAAAGCAATTTCTTCATTATCCACAATGTATGTATCATTTGATATTATAAGGTTTGCAATATTTCCTTCTTCATTTTCTACAAAAACTATTTTTGAGCCTTCTATAGCTTTAAAGTCGTTTATGTCTTTTACGGTTCCTGTAAAAGACATGAAGTATGTTTGCAGCAACATATCTTGTGAATCCTCTGATGAAGTGGGAATAGTGTCAACTAAGATGTTTGTAGGTTCGTATTTTTCGATTGCATTTGCTAAGCTACTAACTGATGGAAGAGTTAAGAGTGATACTGTCAAAATACATGAAAGTAATTTTTTTGTGTTTTTTGTATTCATTTTACTGGACTCCTTTCGAATTTGTAAGATATATTATTAGACGCCAGAAGTTCGTAAAAGGTTCACTATAAATAATTACTTTTCCATCACAATAAAGAATATATCATTTAGCATTTGCTAAATTACCAAAGCGGAAGCTGCAATTTAAGTAGTAAATTCTGCCGAGGCAAACAGAGGAACATTATCTTCTCGAAAAAAGTCTTATAACACTTACGTTATAAGACTTTCAGGATAAAAGTCAGCTAAATAAACAAACTTTTTGAGAAGAATTGTATATATTTTAACTATACATACCTACGGAACACATATTTTCTTGTTCTTTAATCTTCTCTTCTATATAGCTCTTTACATTTTCTTTATGCATGTTTAGAGCAACTGCAAATTCTCCGTATAATCTGTTTTCTGCTATATCCATAAAACGTTTGTCAATTTGACCAAGTTTTTTTCCTTGCTCTTCAACTATTCGGGCTCTTGTGTATATGGTTTTTAGCAACCGTAATAAATCAGAACAGTTGTGTGTTTTTAGAGATTCTTTGTAAAAACCCTCAAGTAATTTGATATTATCGATGTCAGTTAAGTTTTCTCTTATTGATGGAATATCGGAAATCAATTGTTCTGCCTCATCATAAGAGATCACCGGTCGTATGAATACATTTGTATCAACTGGTGTAAACACCTTCTCACTATGATAAAGAGGAGAAAGTGTGTAATAAAGCTTGTTTTTATCAATACCTGGAATATCTGGTGAATCGATTGAGTTTATCTTGCATACGCCATAGCTGCCGTAAATTATTAAGTCGCCAACATTATACATAGTTTTACACGCTCCTATTTTAAAATTATAAAATTTGTTTTTGATTATTATCAAATAAGTTTTATGTTCATAAAAAAAAGTAATTTTGACAACTGGACTTACGTTTATCAAAACTACTCGTTGCAATATTATTTTATCATATTTTTAAGTTTTATGTAAGTGGAATTTTTGTATCGCTATCAGAAATCAAGATATCAAGAGGTTTTGAACAATTAAGCAACAAATTATGAGTTTAGTTCACCACATTTTATAAGCTCATACACGGTATTATAAATGATATTAAAATATATTTTATATCTTGCTTGATGGACAAAAGCAAATGGTTCAACTGGGTTTGGAATTAAAATGCAAGAACAAAACTAGTAACATGCAAAAAGCGGTTTTGAGGATTTTATTACTACTGGCTAATATGCTGATATTAGAGGGTGAAAGCATTTTTTTTGTTTTGCATCTATAGAAAAAATGAAATGTATCACAGAATTTTATTCATTTCTTGTTGATTTTTTGTTGTTAACCACATATAATAAAATATAATATAACATTACAAAACGTTATTTCTTACGTTGAAGTATTTTATACCTAGTCTTGATATCCCATGTTGTATATTAGACAGTATGACAAAGGAGCACTCAATGATGAGATTGTAACAGCTTTTATAAAAGGTGTTATAGTTTAATTATTTTTTATACTCATTTTTACAATTTGAATTTATGGGAGGGACTTATAATGACTGCTTTAAACAAGATTCTTTTATTAACTATAGCAATTTGCTTAACAGTATTTTTGACTTCATGTGTGATATCAAATATTGATACCAGCAATACACCGGAATCTTCAAAGGGAGCAAAGCCTGTAGAACTTACTATATCAGCAGCAGCAAGTCTTAAAGATGCTATGGAAGAGATTAAAGCAGCTTATGAAAAAGAAAATTCAGAAGTAACCATTACGTACAATTTTGGATCTTCTGGTTCTCTGCAAAAGCAAATTGAACAGGGTGCTGCAGTAGATGTGTTTTTATCGGCAGCAACCAAACAGATGGACGCATTAAAAGATAAAGGCTTAATTATTGAGAATACAAGAAAAGACTTCTTAGAAAACAAAATAGTCCTTGTTGTACCTGTTGGATCTTTGGGAGTTACAGATTTTAAAGACCTTTTAACAGACAAAGTCAAAAAAATCGGGCTTGGTGAACCAAAAAGCGTTCCTGTAGGTCAATACGGTGAAGAAGTCCTTAAAAAGCTTGATATTATGGGTTCTGTTAATTCTAAGATTGTATATGCAAAGGATGTGAAGGAAGTGTTGTCATGGGTGGAAACCGGTAATGCTGATGCAGGAATTGTTTATGAGACAGACACTAAAGTATCAGATAAGGTGAGGCTAGTTGCCAGAGCTCCAGAAGGGTCACATAAACCGGTTTATTATCCCGCGGCTGTAATTAAGGAAAGTAAGAATGTAGATGCTGCAAAGGATTTTGTGAACTTCTTATACAGCAGTGAAGCAAAACCTATCTTTGAAAAGTATGGATTTGTATTTATGGTAGAATAATGCATTTATTTGGAGTGGTGGTAATGAATATGGATTTTTCTCCTTTGTGGATATCGTTAAAAACTGCACTTACTGCAACAATAGTAACATTCTTTTTCGGTATTGCGGCAGCTTGGTTTGTAGCAAAGTATAGAGGTAAACTAAAAGGAGTTATAGATGGAGTACTTATCTTACCAATGGTATTACCTCCGACAGTTGTTGGTTTCTTCCTACTTATAATATTCGGGAGAAACGGACCAATTGGCAAGCTGGTTTATTCACTTGGTACTCAGATAATATTTTCCTGGTGGGCTACCGTTATAGCAGCTTCTGTGGTTGCATTTCCTATTATGTATAAAACAGCAAGAGGTGCTTTTGAGCAGGTTGACAGAAATGTTATTTATGCTGCACGGACATTGGGAGTTTCGGAATGGAAAGTTTTTTGGAGAGTGACTGTTCCGCTTGCCTGGCCAGGAATTGCAGCGGGGGCAGTTTTGGCATTTACGAGGGCGCTGGGAGAGTTTGGTGCAACACTAATGATTGCAGGCAATATACCGGGCAAAACCCAGACAATACCCTTAGCCATATTCTTTGCGGCTGAAGGTGGAGAAATGGATAAAGCACTTTTGTGGGTACTCTTAATATTTATTATTTCTCTAGTTGTTATGATATTAATGAATCATTGGACTGAGTATCAAAGAAAAATTACACCGGTGAGCGGGAGGGGATAGTATGGAGCTTTTTGTGGATATAAAAAAGAAGCTTCCCGGCTTCACTCTGAATGTAAAGTTTAATGCAGGAGAAGATGTGATGGGTTTGCTTGGGGCTTCAGGCTCGGGTAAAAGTATGACCTTAAGGTGTATTGCAGGGATAGAAAAGCCTGATAAAGGGAGAATCCTTCTAAATGGAAGGGTGCTATTTGATTCTGAAAAAGGAATAAATATTCCAATCCGACAGCGAAAGGTGGGATATCTTTTTCAGAATTATGCTCTCTTTCCCAATATGACTGTTGAGGATAATATTGGATTTGGTCTCGGAAATATGACAAAGGCAAAAAGAAACGATATTATTTCTAAAAAAATTGAGATGATGAAGCTTAAGGGACTGGAAAAGAGATTTCCATCCCAGCTTTCGGGAGGACAGCAGCAAAGAGTGGCTTTTGCCAGAGCCTTAGCAATAGAACCGGAAATATTACTTTTGGATGAGCCTTTTTCTGCATTGGATGACCATCTTAGAACAATATTGGCAAAGCAGCTTATAGATACACTTTCTGACTATCACGGTGTTACCCTCTTTGTAACTCATAATATGGAAGAGGCGTACCGGATGTGCAGTGAGTTGGTAGTTTTAGAAAATGGTGGTGTGGAGTCGGTTGCAAGTAAAGAAGATATATTTGGGAAACCTCCAAGTTTAGCAGCAGCCCAGCTAACCGGATGTAAAAACTTTTCTGCTGCAAAATATATATCAAACGATGAATTAGAGGCTGTTGAATGGGGTATCAAAATTAAAACCGGCGGCTCACTCACCAAACATCTTAAACATGTAGGTATGAGGGCACATTATATTAGATTGGCCTCGGAAAGTGACAGAGATAATGTTTTCAAATGCTGGCCCAGTTTTGTTAGTGAGACACCCTTTAGGGTTACAGTTTACCTTTTTATAGGTAATAGTCCTAAAGGAAAAGAAGAGTATCATCTTCAGTGGGATATTTCCAAAGAGAAGTGGTTTGATGTTAAAGAACGTCCATTACCATGGAACATTTGCCTTAGTGCCCAAAAGCTTATTACCCTTGACAGATAGAAATATTTGAATAAATATAAAGTTTTATATAAATCTCCAGGACCAGATAATAATTCGGCTACAAGGGCTGGATGTTATGAAGCTACTGGAGATTTTTTGATTTAAAAATTTCAGGAGAAATGTTTATGAAGTGTAAAAGCTTTATAGATATAGAGGTTTAGGAGCTAATTGAGCGAAAGGGGCTTGGTGTAATGCAGTCTTCTTAATATATTATAGTAATAAAAGGTGTAAACTATATTAATTTGAAAGTCGATAATAATTATAGATTTAGAATATTTGATGCAATCGATAGTTTATTTCTAGATTGACTAGACTTATTATATGGGAGGAAAAATAATGAAAGAGAAGAGTGTAATAATTCCCTTATTTATCTGTTCGTACATGATAATTTCGATATTTCTAAGTTCTACTGTAAATTCAAGTATTGAATCTGAAACAATAGAAGATAATTCAACGGACATTATTGAAAATGAAGATAAAATACCGGGTATCGCTTCAGGAGAACGTAAATCTTATTTGAAAGGATATCCTGGAGGGAGCTTTGAACCTGAGAAGGAAATAACGCGGGCAGAAGCAGCAGCTATATTTGCTAAACTTGTTAGCGACCAGATTACGGGAGAAAGTAACGCAATTAGATATTCTGATGTGGGAAAGAATTACTGGGCAGTATCTGAAATTGCTATGGTTTCTCAGAAAGGGTTATTCAGGGGATATAAAGACGGAACATTCAAGCCGGAACAAAAAATAACAAGAGCGGAGTTTGCTGCAGTTGTGTGTAATTTCTTGAATATCCAGGTCAATGAGGATAAAATAATTAGATTCTTAGATATAGGTGGGCATTGGGCTGAAAACGATATAAAGGCATTAACACAGAAAAAGGTAATCACCGGATATTCTGATGGAACATTCAGGCCTCAGGCTAATATAAAACGTTCGGAAAGTGTTGTTCTAATAAACCGGGCACTTATTCGAGGACCCCTTTATGGTGTAGGACAAATTTTCACCGATGTTCCGGAAAGCTATTGGGCGCATAAAGATATTGCAAGTGGAGCAATGGATTATAGATATATAATAGATGAAAATGGTAAAGAAGTATTGATTAATAAGTAGTTCTTCTCAAAAAGTGGGCTAAGCTCACTTTTTTATGTTGGTAAAATTAGATATTTTATGTTTCTTACATTTAGCATAAACTTATATAAACTTGATACTTTGATTGCAGCTTATACTGTGATATGTTATATTACAGGATGAGATAAGAAAATAAAGGTGGTAAGAATTTTGAAGGATGAAAAGATTGCGTTGGACGAATGGAAAAGCTTGTACCAGGCAGCTGTCAAGTTTAAGGAGACAGAATGTTGGAATTGGATGTCTGATATTGATATTTTCGGTGTTGACAATATTGAAACACATGAAATAGGATACTGTTGTATTATGGGTAATGCAGGTAAGATGTATGGACTTAGTATTTATATTGGAGATGATGGATTAAAGTCGTATATAGGCACCTTATATCATGATGTTCCCGTTGAAGATTTGGGATATATTCAAAATTGTATAACTGTGTACTTCCAAGATAGGCAAAATCTAAACAGAGAAGATTTAAAGCTCATTAAAGATTTGGAATTAAAATTCAGAGGAAAGAATCAGTGGCCTCAATTTAGAAATTATAGGCCCAATTACTTTCCGTCAAGCCTTAGCAAAAGTGAAGTCAAATATATGACCTATGCGTTAGAACAGATAATAGATGTTGCTTTAAGATGTAAGAAGGATGAAAAACTATTACGGCATGAAGATGATGATTTGATATTTTGCAAAGTGTCTAAGATTGTCGATAAGGAGATTATGTGGGAAGACAGGTATGTAAAACCAAATCTCGAGGACAGCTATAGCGAATATCAAAATGTTAATGAAATAGCTTTAAAAAAGATTAGGGACAATAAGCCTAGAAAAACAGGTATTTGGGAAGTGGATATTTTTAATGCCCCTGTGATGGTTAAAGAAAAAGGAAGACCCTATTATCCGCTGATGTTTATGATTGCTGAGGCGGAAAGCGGGGTAATGCTCGACATGAAAATGAGTTCTGATTTTGAAAGCTATATCGGGGAATTTAGGGATCAATTTATTGATCTGATTTTAAAAAACAGGCATATACCTGAAGTTATTGTTGTACAGAGAAAGGGTGTTTTCCAAATGCTCGAGCCTATATCGGCAAAACTAGGCATAGAACTACAGGCAGTTGAAGAATTGTATAGTATTCAGGAGTTTAGAAAAGGATTGAAAGAGTTTCTATAAGGTGTTTCTTGTTGAAAAAGAGAAATTTCCCGGGAAATATGATTGGTATTTTTGTCGAAATATACTTCAAAAAATATTTTAAAAGGACCCCATTTCGGGTCCTTTTAATTAATAGAAATAGCTCTATTCTTTTTTTGCTATGTCATAAAGAGTCAAAGCACTGTTTTTCTCTTCAGCCCAACGTATTGACCATTCGTTTTCAAAGAGAAGTACATATCTTTCGTTGTCATCCTGTGCAAGCATGGTAGAACTTGTAAGAATAAGTTTTCTCGGATCAACCCCTGAATTATCTATCCATCTTGCGTGCTTGAACGGTAAATGTTGTATTCTCAAATCAACACCGTACTCGTTTTTTAGTCTGTATTCGAGAACTTCAAACTGCAGCGCTCCAACCGTACCTATAATTAAAGCTTCTATACCTATATCCACTTGTTTGAAAACTTGTATTGCACCCTCTTCGGATAATTGATTAATTCCCTTTAAAAATTGCTTACGTTTCATCGTATCCGTTGATATTACTCTGGCAAAATGCTCAGCAGGAAAGATGGGTATGCCTTCAAATTTGAGGTCGCTATTTGCTTCGCAAAGAGTATCTCCTATATTGAAAATACCAGGATCAAAAACACCTATTATATCACCGGCATAAGCCTCTTCAATAATTGTACGCTCTTGAGCCATGAATTGTTGAGGTTGTGATAATTTTATATCCTTTTTCTGCTGAACATGATTTACTTCCATTCCTTTGGAAAAACGTCCCGAGCATATTCTCATAAAAGCTATCCTGTCTCTATGGGCAGGGTTCATATTTGCCTGTATCTTGAATACAAAAGCAGTGAATTTATCCCATTCCGGATCAACGTCACCAGTAGATGAGTTTTTAATGCCCGGCTTTGGAGCTAGTGTAAGGAACTCTTCTAAGAAAGGCTGAACACCGAAATTGGTCATGGCACTTCCGAAGAAAATTGGAGTTAATTCACCTTTAAGCAATTTTTTCTTGTCAAATTCGTCGCCTGCCATATCTAAAAGTTCAATATCTTCGCACAGTTTATTGTGATAGTGATCTCCTAAAAGATCAGCAAAAATTTTGTCATCAACACTTCCTTTACTTGACAAAACGGCAGATTGACCATGGTTACCGCCTTCGAACAGTTCAATCTGTTTGAGTTTCCTGTTGTAAACGCCCTTAAAGTCGCCATCGGTGCCTATGGGCCAGTTCATTGGATAGGAGTGAATTCCGAGAACATTTTCGATCTCTTCCATAAGCTCAAAAGGGTCTTTTGAAGCCCTATCCATCTTGTTTACAAAAGTGAATATTGGAATACCTCTCATTTTACAAACGTGAAAGAGTTTTATAGTTTGTGCTTCCACACCCTTTGCACCGTCAATAAGCATTACAGCGCTGTCGGCGGCCATAAGAGTGCGGTAGGTATCTTCACTGAAGTCTTGGTGACCGGGTGTATCAAGTATATTTATACAAAATCCCTCGTATTCAAACTGCATAACACTTGATGTAACAGATATACCCCTCTGTTTTTCAATTTCCATCCAGTCGGAAACTGCGTGCTTGTTGGCCTTTCTTGCTTTTACCGAACCAGCAAGTCTTATGGCACCGCCATATAATAGAAGTTTCTCTGTTAATGTTGTTTTCCCTGCGTCAGGGTGTGATATAATAGCGAAAGTCCTTCTTCTATCTACTTCTTTAGAAATAATTTCCTTAATATTCGACATTTATTAATACCTCTTATAACATCAGTTTTTTAGCAAGTTTTATTGTATATTATAGCCATATATCATGTCAATTCATAAAAAGTATTACCACATTTTACAAAGTGTCGGGATGTGTATGGTATTTAAACAATTATTAGGATTTTTCACAGTAAAAGAGGAATTTTTTTTGATATATAGAATACTTGTAATTATAGCCTGAGTAAGTTAAATATAAATTGTCTTTTTAAAATTATGTTACAAAATATACAAACAAGGGGTATTATAATATGAGAGAGAGCAATATGGATTTAATTAAATTAACTTTTCCCGACGGAAGCGAGAGGGAAGTTGTTGAAGGAATATCATTGCTCGAATTGAGCAAAGATTGCATGGGTGATTATAAATCTACAATAGTTGCTGCAAAAGTTGATAATGATATTAAAGAATTAAGCTATCATTTATATAATAATGCGAATATTGAATTTATAGATCTGACTAAAGATGATGGAATGAGGATCTACAGGAGAAGTCTTAGTTTTGTTTTAATAAAGGCGGTTAACGACCTGTACCCAGATAGAAAGGTAATAATAAGCCATTCAATAAGCAAAGGAATATTCTGTGAGGTCAATGGAGACACACCGCTTACAACTGAAGAAGTGTCTAAAATTGAAGATAGAATGAAGGAACTGATAAAGCAAAAAATACCTTTTATAAAGAGAATTATGTCTATAGATGAGGCAAGGGAAATTTTTAGCAAAACAGGAAGGTTAGACAGGTTTCGTGCTGTTGAATATAGAAAGAAGTCCTATGTTACTATTTACAATTGTGATGGTTATGAAGATTACTTTTATGGATATATGGCACCGGATACAGGGTATTTAAAAAAATTCGCGCTTAAATTTTATGCACCGGGCTTGATAATGATGTTTCCGGACAAGTCAAATCCCGACGTTATTCCAAAGTTTAAGGAACAGAAAAAGCTCTTTAGCATATTTAAAGAATATAAAAGTTGGGGACGTATTCTTGGTGTCGCAAATGTAGGTTCACTCAATGCTCTTGTTAAGGAAAGCAAAGTTAATGAACTGATAAGAGTAGGGGAAGCTCTGCATGAGAAAAAAATTGCACAAATAGCCGATATGATTGCTTTTAATAAAAACAAGAAAAGGGTAGTGCTTATTGCAGGCCCTTCATCTTCCGGTAAGACTACTTTTGCACATAGATTGGCTATACAGTTGAAAGTTAACGGTTTACGGCCTGTTACCATTTCACTTGACGATTATTTTGTGGACAGAGATCGTACACCTGTGGATGAAAATGGAGAGTTTGATTTTGAGGCTTTAGAAGCAATTGACATTCTTCTTTTCAATCAGCACTTAGCGAGTTTAATTAGAGGTGAAGAGGTAGGTATACCAAAATTTAATTTTCCAAACGGCTGCAGGGAGAATTTCTGTAGGAAATTGAAAATTGATGACGATCAGCTGCTTATAATAGAAGGTATTCACGGACTTAATGAAAAATTGACGTCTTCAATTCCTAAGGAAAGTAAGTTTAAGGTTTATGTAAGTGCCATTACCTCAATGAGCATTGATGATCACAATAGAATACCGACAACCGATTCGAGAATGCTCCGAAGGATTGTTAGAGACTTTCAGTTCAGAGGTTGCAGTGCAATCAATACAATTAAGAGATGGCCTTCTGTAAGACGTGGAGAAGAAAAGAATATTTTTCCGTTTCAGGAGGAGGCGGACATTATGTTCAATTCTGCACTTCCTTTTGAATTAGGAGTATTAAAGGTGCTTGCTGAGCCGCTTTTAAGTGATGTTGACAGTTCGCAGACTGAATATTCTGAAGCAAGAAGATTGATAGAATTCTTGACGAATTTTGTTCCGATAGAATCAAAAGAAATTCCTGCAAATTCCATTATAAGAGAATTTGTTGGAGGTAGTTGTTTTTACGAATAATACTTTGGCTGGTATAGGATCAAAAAATGAAATGTAAAGGCAGGGATTATATGAAAGTTTGTGAAATTGCCGGTATTCTTGAAGCAGAACTTTTGACTGGAGAAGAAAATCTTGATCTGGAAGTTCACTGTGCATGCGGTGCTGACCTTATGAGTGATGTTATGGCTTATGTCAAGGAGAATGTAGTATTATTGACGGGGCTTGTCAACCCACAGGTGGTAAGAACGGCGGAAATGATGGATATAAAGGTTATTGTTTTTGTCAGAGGTAAGAAGCCTGATGAAAAGGTAATTGAATTTGCAAAGGATAAAGGAATAACAATTTTTATTACTAAACATCCGATGTTTATTGCATGTGGTAAACTATACAGTTCTGGTGTCACGGGAAGAGGTGTATGGGATTGAGCAACAGCATTATAAGGCAGAGTTACATTATCCCTGCCGATGATTTCTCTTTAGCCGGAGAGGCTTCTAGTAGTGTAAAAAAAATGCTCAATCAGTTAGGTGTTCCTCCCCAGACTGTTAAAAAAGTTTCTATTGCCATGTATGAAGCGGAGATAAATGCTGTTATTCATGCAGGAGGGGGAACTGCAGATGTTGAAATAGACAAGGAAAAAGTATTAATAATAATTAGTGACGAAGGTCCAGGGATACCTGACGTTGAACTTGCAATGAAAGAAGGTTATTCTACTGCTCCTGATAGTGTCAGGGAGATGGGATTTGGTGCCGGTATGGGTTTACCTAATATTAAACGATATGCTGACAAACTTGATATAAAAACCGAGGTTGGTAAGGGAACAAGTGTTGAAATTACTGTGCTTTTGTAGAATGTTATCTACAGCGCTTCAGGAGAATAAGGACTTTACCTTTTAGGCAGGTTCTATAGGGGTCTATTTTAGGGGGGATAGAATGAAGGAGTATTTTCATTCGGTTACTTTAGATGAAGAAAAGTGCAAAGGTTGCACTAACTGTATCAAAAGATGTCCTACGGAGGCTATTAGAGTAAGAAAAGGAAAGGCGAGAATTATAGCCGAAAGGTGCATAGACTGTGGGGAATGTATCAGAGTCTGTCCTTATCATGCCAAAAAAGCTATTACAGATCCACTTGAAATTCTTAACAATTTTAAATATAAAGTTGCTATTCCTGCCCCTACAATATATGGACAGTTTAAAGCTGCAAGATCTACAAATCATTTGCTTACAGCTTTTAAGTTAATTGGTTTCGATCATGTCTATGAGGTGGCAAAGGCAGCTGAAATTGTAAGTAATGTAACTAGGGAATTGATGAAAAAGAACAATTTAAAAAAACCTTTAATTTCATCTGCCTGTCCTGCAGTTGTAAGGTTGATTCAAGTAAGGTTCCCAAGCTTGATTGACAATATATTAAAGCTTGAGTCTCCTATGGAACTTGCTGCAAGGATTGTAAAAGATGAGTTAGTGAAGAATAAGAATATGCCTATTGAAGATATTGGAGTGTTTTTTATTACACCATGTGCAGCTAAAGTTACCAGCATTAAAGCGCCTTACGAGAGTGAAAAGTCTTGTGTTGACGGAGCAATATCAATAAAGGATATATACTTAAAGTTGCTTAACGCGCTTGGTGAGGTGAAAGAGGAAGATGAAGAGGAATTGGTAAAAGCGGGGTTTGAGGGAATAAGATGGGCAAACTCTGGTGGGGAGAGTTTAGCACTAGGCACAGATAATTTTCTTGCTGTAGATGGAATTCACAATGTGATTTCTATTCTTGAGGAATTGGAAAATGACAAATTGAAGGATGTTGATTTTATTGAGACTTTGGCCTGTCAAGGAGGATGCCTAGGGGGACCTTTGACTGTAGAAAATTTATATGTAGCTAAAACAAGAATCAAAAAATTTATAGATATGGCAAAGAAAGACAGTGTAGAAGATAATTCGGGCAATACTTATGACTATGATTTGCTTTGGACTAGGAATGTGGAACACAAACCTATTATGCAACTAGATGAAGATTTTGAAGTTGCAATGAAGAAGTTGGAGGCATTGCGAGCAATAAGTGAAGATTTACCGGGGCTAGACTGTGGTGCCTGTGGTGCGCCTAATTGCAGGGCACTTGCCGAAGATATTGTAAGAGGTAATGCAAACGAGACTGATTGTGTATTTAAATTGAGAGAGAAAGTCAGAGAGCTTACAGTTCAAATGATGGAAATTGAATCAATGATGCCTCCTGTTTTGGATAAGGGTGATCATAATAAACATGGTAAAGATGATAAAAGTGCTAAAGGTGATAAAAAAGATAAATATTAAGGGGAGATAAAGATGAAGATTAGCCAGCTTGCTGATTTAATACAGGCAAAGATTTTGACGGACAATAAAGATGTGGATAATGAGGTTTCGGGAGCATACATTTGTGACTTGCTAAGTTGGGTTATGTCCCATGCTAATAAAGGTGATGTTTGGATTACTGTTCATACTCACTTAAATATTGTAGCTGTTGCCTTATTGGTTGAAATTGCGTGTATCTTAGTGCCTGAAGGGATCCAAGTTGAAGAGGCTACAATTAAGAAGGCAAATGAAGAGGGCATTATAATTATGAGTTCTAATAAGACAGCTTATCAAATTGCGGTAGAAATTAGTAAAATTATTTAAGGATATTTTAATGAAACTGATAAGTCACTAAAAAATATCTTTGTAGTATAAGCACAAAAATGTGAAAGGTATTTTAAGTTATGAAAGCATTTTATGATCTTCATATTCATTCGGCCCTGTCACCTTGTGCAGAAGACGAGATGACTCCGAATAACATAGTGAATATGGCTTATATTAAAGGTCTTGATATAATTGCAGTTACTGATCACAATGCTACTCTCAACTGTGAGGCAGTTTTTAATTGTGCAAAAGATCGGGGTATTGTTGTTGTACCGGGGATAGAGTTAGAAACTAGAGAAGAAGTTCATATGATTTGCCTTTTTCCAGGTCTTGAAGAAGTGATGAAAATGCACAAAGAAGTTAGCAATGCTCTTCCTGGTATTGAAAATAGAGAGGATATCTTTGGTCAGCAAATCATAATGGACGAAGAAGATAATATTGTAAGAAACTATAAGCCAATGCTTCTTACAGCAACTAACCTGAGTATTGATGATGTGTTTGAAAAGGTGGGCAAGCTTGGTGGAGTCGTTGTTCCTGCTCATGTAGATAGAGATTCTTTCAGTATAATTTCAAATCTTGGGATTGTTCCAGACTACTTGAATATAAAATATCTTGAAATTTCTAAAAATTGTGTAATCAATGAGTTCCTAAATAAAAATTCCTACCTTTCAACTTATAATTTTTTAAGGTCTTCTGATGCCCATAATCTTGGGAAAATTCTAGAAAAGGAAAGTAGTATTGAGCTTAAAGAGATAAGCATAGAATGTCTCATAGAATCCCTCAAGAGATAGAGGGAAAGTCATTTGCTTCTTACTTAAATTGTCACAATAACTATTTTTCAAAATTTCCACCAAATAAGGTCTTAGAATACTGTATACAATCCAATTATGAAATTTTAACTTGGGCAAATTGCATTTTAGCTTGAAATGACTACATTTTGGAGTTATGATTTATAAAATTGGAAAATAATTATTTTCGAATTTTATTGAATGTTACATTGAAATTTGCTATAATTATCGGGAATATTGTTAATTTGTTAACATAGACTGTTTTCAAACATAATACAAAAAAGTTAAGTGTTAGGGGGTTTTTGAACAAATGAGCGAAAACAATTGCTGTTGCTGTGGTGGAGCTGATCCGAGAGATCAAAAACTACAGGAAATTATTGAGAAGTACAAGGATACTAGAGGGGCATTAATTCCGGTATTGCATGAGGCACAAGAGGTTTATGGTTATTTGCCGATTGAGGTTCAAAAGAAAATATCTGAGGGATTAAATGTACCGCTATCAGAAATTTATGGAGTTGTTACTTTTTACACTCAGTTTTCCTTAAATCCTAAAGGAAAATACAAAATCTCAGTATGTATGGGTACTGCATGTTATGTAAAAGGCTCTGGCCAAATCTTGGACAAATTCAAAGAAAAACTTGGCTTGGAAGTAGGAGAATGCTCAGAGGACGGTTTGTTCTCGTTAGAGGCATGCAGATGTATAGGGGCATGTGGTTTGGCGCCTGTTATTACAATAAACGAAGATGTATATGGTAGACTTGTTCCTGACGAAATAGAAGGAATACTTAAAAAGTATCAAGAATAATGAAAGATTTATCTCTACATTTAATGGATATAGTGCAGAACTCCGTTTCTGCAAAAGCGAGCAAAATTTGTATTTCCTTAATTGCTGACAAGGATGCAGACTTGTTGACTATGAAAATAGCAGACAATGGTGAAGGTATTGAAGAACATTTGCTAAAGGATATAACCAGTCCCTTTACGACTACAAGGAAGACTAGAAAAGTTGGGATGGGTATATCACTTCTTATGGCTTCGTCAAATATGGCGGAGGGTGACCTCAAAATCTATTCCAAAAGGTTTGAGGGTACTATATTGAAGGCATCTTTTAAAATATCTCACATTGATAGGTTACCTCTTGGTGATATAGCCGAAACAATGGTAACTTTAATTATGTCTAGTCCTGATATTGAATTTGAGTTATCTGTCAGTAATAAAAAGGATTGTTTCAAATTTACTACCATAGAGGTAAAAGAGCAGCTTAAAGAAGTGCCGATAACACAGTTTGAAGTATTAAGTTGGATACGTGACTATATAAACAGTGAAATAAAGATTATTTTTGGAGGGGTGTTAAATGAAATCCTTAGCTGAATTAGAAGAAATCAGAAAGAAAACCCTTGATCAAATGAGTCTTAGGAAGAGTAATGACGGTATGAGGGTGATCGTAGGTATGGCTACTTGTGGTATAGCAGCTGGAGCAAGACCTGTTATGACTGCATTTGTGGAAGAATTAAACAAAAGGAACATGACAGATGTGACTGTTACTATGACTGGTTGCATAGGTGTTTGCAGACTTGAGCCTATTGTTGAAGTTTTTGATAAGGACGGAAATAAGACAACTTATGTGAAGATGACACCTGAAAAAGCAGCACGTATTGTTGCAGAACACATAGTTAACGGAAGAGTTTGTGCTGATTATACAATTGGAGAAGCAGATAAATAGATTTTACTATTAGTAATGATTACGCTCGTTTGCGGTATAAAAGGGGCAAAAACCTAGAGATTCAAAGTCTCTTGAGTTTTTATTTAATGTATAAGGAGGGTTATAAATGCAATTATATAGATCGCATGTTCTGGTTTGCGGTGGTACAGGTTGTACTTCTTCAAATTCAGAGAAGATAATAGCGGAGTTTGATGCTCAGCTTGCAAGTAACAATCTTCAAAATGAAGTAAAGATAGTTAAGACAGGGTGTTTCGGTCTTTGTGCACAGGGTCCCATAATAGTTGTGTATCCTGAAGGCGCTATGTATACAATGGTTAAGGTTGAAGATATTAAGGAAATAACAGAAGAGCATTTACTAAAGGGTAGAATAGTTAAGAGATTACTTCTTTCTGATGGTAATGATGCTAATGAAGCTGACGACGCATCGAAGTCCTTAGAAAGCTCTGACTTTTTCAAAAGGCAAATGAGGATTGCCTTGAGAAACTGTGGAGTTATAAATCCTGAAGAGATAGATGAGTATATAGCATATGATGGTTACAAAGCCCTTGGAAAAGTTTTAACTGAGCTAAAACCGGTTGATGTTGTTGAAATAATGAAAAAATCAGGACTTCGTGGAAGAGGGGGCGGCGGATTCCCTACAGGACTAAAGTGGGACTTTGCTGCAAAACAGCCTGAAGGTAAGAAATATGTATGTTGTAATGCGGACGAGGGTGATCCGGGAGCATTCATGGACAGAAGTGTTCTTGAAGGAGATCCACACTCACTAATTGAAGCAATGGCTATTGCAGCATATGCAATTGGGTCAGATGAAGGTTATGTGTATGTAAGAGCTGAGTATCCTATAGCTGTTAAGAGGCTTCAAATAGCTATAGATCAGGCAAAAGAATATGGACTTTTGGGTAAAAATATATTTGGAACAGATTTCAGTTTTGATTTGGAAATAAGACTTGGTGCAGGAGCTTTCGTATGTGGTGAGGAAACAGCACTTATGACTTCTGTTGAAGGACATAGAGGAGAGCCGAGACCAAGACCACCATTCCCAGCGGTTAAGGGATTGTGGGAAAAGCCTACCATACTAAACAATGTTGAAACCTATGCAAACGTTCCCGTTATTATTCTAAAAGGTGCTGAGTGGTTCTCAAGCATAGGAACTGAAAAGAGTAAAGGGACAAAAGTTTTTGCGGTTGGTGGAAAGATAAACAACACAGGTCTTGTCGAAATACCTATGGGTACAACTTTAAGAGAAGTTGTATATGACATCGGAGGAGGAATACCAAACGGCAAGAAATTTAAAGCTGCTCAGACTGGTGGACCTTCGGGAGGATGTATTCCTGCAAGTCACTTAGATACACCAATTGACTATGATTCATTGATTCAGTTGGGATCTATGATGGGTTCCGGTGGACTTATAGTTATGGATGAAGATAACTGTATGGTTGATATAGCAAAGTTTTTCCTTGAATTCACAGTTGAAGAATCCTGTGGTAAATGTCCTCCATGCCGTATCGGAACAAAGAGAATGTTGGAAATTCTAGAGAGAATAACTGAAGGAAAAGGTGAAGAGGGAGATATTCAAAAGCTTGAGATTCTTGCAAAGAATATCAAAGCTTCAGCACTGTGCGGATTGGGGCAGACTGCACCAAATCCTGTTTTAAGTACTTTAAAATATTTTAAAGATGAGTATATGGCTCACGTTGTGGATAAAAAGTGTCCTTCGGGGGTTTGTAAGTCAATGATGAAGTACGTTATAAATGCTGATGCTTGTAAAAGCTGTGGTATTTGTGCAAAGCAATGTCCTGTTAGTGCTATCAGCGGAGAGAAGAAAGTACCATATATTATTGATCAAGATAAATGTATTAAGTGTGGCGTGTGTATGGAAAAATGTCCGTTCAAAGCCATATATAAAAATGTTTAAAGAAAGGAGTGCATAAGATAATGGAAATGGTTAATATAACTATAGATACCCGTAAGATTCAAGTTCCAAAGAACTATACAATACTTGAGGCAGCTAAATCTGCTAATATAGACATACCCACTCTTTGCTACTTGAAAGATATAAATGAGATTGGTGCCTGTCGTATGTGTGTTGTTGAAATCAAAGGTGCGAGAAGTCTTCAGGCTGCATGTGTGTACCCGGTTTCAGAAGGTCTTGAAATATTTACTCAATCTCCTGCGGTTAGGGAGGCAAGAAAGGTTACACTTGAGCTTATTTTGTCAAATCATGACAAGAAGTGCCTTACTTGTGTAAGAAGCAAAAACTGTGAGCTTCAGACATTATCTGAAGAATTAAATATTAAAGATATCAGGTTTGAAGGTGAGACTTATAAGTTGCCATTAGATGATTTCTCCCCTTCTGTAGTAAGAGATCCTAATAAGTGTATACTTTGTAGAAGATGTGTAAGCATGTGTAAAAATGTCCAGACGGTATCAGTAATTGATACAAACGAAAGAGGCTTTAAGACAATCGTATCCTCAGCCTTTAATAAATCCTTGAATGAAGTTCCATGTACAATGTGTGGACAGTGTATAAATGTATGTCCTGTAGGTGCTTTAAGAGAAAAGGATGATACAGATAAAGTGTGGGATGCTCTTGCAAATCCTGATCTTCATGTTGTTGTTCAGACTGCTCCTGCGGTAAGGGTTGCATTAGGTGAAGAATTTGGTATGCCAATAGGTTCAAGGGTTACAAGCAATATGATTGCTTCTTTGAGACGTTTGGGCTTTAATAAAGTTTTTGATACTGATACAGCAGCAGACCTTACTATTATGGAAGAGGGAACAGAGGTAATAAACAGAATAAAGAACGGTGGTAAACTTCCTGTTATTACTTCCTGTAGCCCTGGATGGATTAAATTCTGTGAACACTATTATCCTGAATTTTTAGATAATTTGTCATCCTGTAAGTCACCACATGAAATGTTTGGTGCAGTATTGAAATCTTACTATGCTGAAAAAGAAGGTATTGATCCTTCAAAGGTTTATGTTGTATCAATCATGCCTTGTACAGCTAAGAAATTTGAAGCAGCAAGACCTGAGATGGCTGCAACAGGTTATCCTGATGTTGATGTTGTTCTTACTACAAGAGAACTTGCTAAAATGATTAAAGAAGCAGGTATTGATTTTAGAGATCTTCCTGAAAGACAATTTGACGATCCTATGGGTGAAGCATCTGGTGCAGGTGTTATTTTTGGAGCAACCGGAGGGGTTATGGAAGCTGCGCTAAGAACTGTTGCTGAGGTGTTGAGCGGACAATCCATTGAGAATGTTGAATATGAGCAGGTTAGAGGTGTTGAAGGTATTAAAGAGGCAACTGTACAAGTTGGTGACTTGACACTTAAAGCTGCTGTTGCTCATGGACTTGGAAATGCGAGAAAGCTTCTTGACAGAATAAAAGCCGGTGAAGCAGACTATCACTTTGTTGAAATAATGGCATGCCCAGGCGGATGTGTAAATGGAGGAGGCCAACCTATACAGCCTTCAAAGGTAAGAAGCTGGACTGACTTAAGAGCTGAAAGAGCAAAGGCAATTTATGCAGAGGACAGGGAGCTTCCAATAAGAAAATCCCATGAAAATCCAAAGATTAAGGCACTGTATGAGGAATATCTCGGAGAGCCCGGAGGACACAAATCACACAAACTCTTGCATACTCACTATGTTAAGAGAGAAAATTATCCTGTTGAATAGTGTAATTTTGTTAAATTTAATGTATAATAATAAGGTCAGGGTTAATAACCTGACCTTATTTTAGTTACTCTTTGATTTTTACTGTTACAGATTCTTTTTACAGCTTTATACATAGTGGAGGTTTATTCATGTGTGAGATAGAAGTAGTAGGTGCTGCAATCGTTAATGGAAATAAAGTATTAGCAGCCCAACGTTCTGAAATAATGAAGTCTCCCTTGAAGTGGGAATTTGCAGGTGGGAAAGTTCACAAAAATGAAACTCATGAAGTAGCACTAAAAAGGGAGCTGAGAGAAGAATTAGGTATTGATGCTGGTATTGGAGATTTTATTGCAATGGGATCTTCTGTAGTAGAAGATAAAAAAATAAATTTATACGTATATAGTGCGCAAATCCTAGATGGGGTGCCTAAAAGAAATGAACATGCAAGAATTATGTGGGTTGATATAGACAAAATAATGGAATTAGATTGGGCTGAAGCAGATTTACCAGCATGTGAGAAATTACGTGATCTCTTTAGATTAGCTTGAGTTTTAAGTAGGCATTTAGATTAGACCATTTCTAAAATATTCTACCTGTGAAATAGGCTTTAAACAAATAAAGGTTTATCCACTTCACAGTTTCATAAAATCAAAGAAAATAGGAGATCAAGGATGGATATACACAAACTGATCGAAGCCAAAACAAGTATAAGAGCATATAAGACCGATGCTGTTCCGTTGGATACTGTACAAAGAATACTTAGGACTGCATCTATGGCACCATCATGGGCAAATAGACAATGCTGGAGGTTTGTTGTTGTGGATACTCATGTTGGTAAAAACATTATAGGACAGTCATCGGGACAGCCGCAAATAATAAAGGCATGTAAGGATGCACCCTATGTTATAGTTCTTTGTGCATATATCAGAGATTCAGGAGTAAAGAATGGTCTTGAGTACTTTATGTTTGACAGCGGACTAGCTATGAGTAATCTGGTTTTAGCTGCTGAAGCTGAAGGTCTTTCTACATGTATAGTAGGATGGTTTAATGAAGGTGCTATAAGAGGCCTTTTGAATATTCCTCCGGAAGCGGTAGTGGTTGCTTTTACTCCACTAGGATATGCAGATGAAAGTAAAAGGCCTCGTAAAAGAAAGAAACGGGAAGAAGTTATATTTCACAATTCCTGGGGGAATACCTAGATTCAGTCCTCTGAAATAAAGTGATTAGCACAAATAAAATAGCCTTATGTAAAGATAGTGAAAGCATAAATTGATATAAAACTAAGGTAAATGAGGTATGAAGATGGCGAAACAGCAGTGGAAGCCAACAACTGCACTGAATCCGGTTCCAGCAGTTATGGTGACCTGTGCAGACAATGAAGGTAAACCAAATATAATCACAATAGCATGGGCAGGTACAATCAATTCTAAACCACCTATGATTTCTATATCAATAAGAAAAGTAAGATATTCTTATAATCTAATAAAAGAAAAGGGCCAGTTTGCAATTAATCTTACTACAAGGGAATTAGCTTTCGCAGCTGACTTTTGCGGTGTTAAGTCAGGAAAGGATTTAGATAAGTTCGAAGTACTAAAGCTCACACCGGAAAAAGCATCGGAGATTGATGTGCCTCTAATAAAGGAGAGTCCTATCAATATTGAATGTGTAGTAAAGGATATTATTGAGCTAGGCTCCCATGACTTATTTATAGCTGAGGTAGTTGCGGTTAATATTGATGAAAAGCTCATAGATCACACCGGTAAACTCTGCATGGATAGAGCAGATCTAATTTGCTATTCCCACGGGGAATATTGGACTTTAGATAAGTCGTTGGGCTACTTTGGATACTCTGTTACAAAAAAGACTAAATTGAAAAGAAATATCAAAAAACGTTAATATATAAAATCCGATAAATATGCTTCATTTTCATTAAAAGCATATGAAAATATATAGTTTAATAAATAAAAATAGCATATAGTCCAAATGTATAACTGATATTACATTTATGGACTTTATGCTATTTTTATAAGTTTGCCGTAATTAAGATTACCCATATTAACACTAGCAGTAACAAAAAATTACTTAATTTGATAAAAAAACTGTGCAGCATAGGGGTTGATTATGCTGCACAGAACTATTAGATTTAGGGGGGTATAATATGAGTCTATTTTAAATTACAATAATATTCCATTATTTTGTATAACACTTTTATACCAATAACCACTTTGCTTTATAGTACGTTTTAAAGTATTAAAATCTACATGGATTATTCCAAATCTTTTTGAGTAACCGTAAGACCATTCAAAATTATCCAACAATGACCACAAATAATAGCCCTTCAAATTTACACCTTCTTCTATAGCATTATGACATTTCAGCAAATGCTCATGAAGGTAATTGATCCTTCTATCATCCCTTATATTTCCTTCGGTATCAATTATATCTTTAAAAGCAGCACCATTTTCTGATATGATAAGATCAAGCTTTCCATAGTCACTGTCGAGGCGTTTTAATAAATCATATAATCCTTGGGGATAAACTATCCAATCCATATCTGTCTTTTCAAAACTGTTAAGCTGATCGTCTATTGTTATAAAATATTCCTTCTCATCGTGCTTAACAAATTCCGGAGAATAATAATTAATGGCTAAGAAATCGATAGGCTGTTTTATTATTTTTAAGTCCTCTACATTATAGTTAAAGGATATACCCCTTTTATGATAATATTCCAAGATATCTTGGGGATAACTGCCCTTAAACAAAGGATCTAAAAACCATCTATTTAAAATTCCGTCAGAGGTATAGGCAGCAATTCTATCTTCTTCCTTTTGGGAAGCGGGATATTTAGTAGTCAAATTTAAAGCTATTCCGATTTTACCATTTAAACTCATATCTCTAAATATTGAAACAGCTTTGCCGTGTGATAACAATAAGTTGTGTACCACAGAAAGCGTTAGTTCCGGATCGGTTACACCCGGTGCGTGATTACCAAGCATATATCCTAAAAATGCCACAATAAAAGGCTCGTTGTGAGTAAACCACATAGGAACAAGGTCGCCCAAATTCCTGAAAACGGAAGCCGAATATTCCTCAAAGTGTTTTATAGTCTCGCAATTTGTCCAACCACCATTATCCTGAAGTCTTTGGGGTAAGTCCCAATGAAAAAGAGTAACAGCCGGTTGAATACCGTTTTCTAAAAGAAGATTTATTAGCCTTTTGTAAAAGTCCATTCCTTTTTGATTAAGTTTTCCTGAGCCGTTGGGAAATAACCTTGGCCATGATATAGAAAATCTATAGGACTTAAGCCCGATTTCTTTCATTAATTTTATATCATCCTTATAACGATGGTAGTGATCGCAGGCAATATCGCCTGTGTCGTTGTTTTGAATTTTACCGGGAGTGTGACTAAAACGATCCCAGATGGATTCACCTTTTCCGTCTTCATCAAATGCACCTTCAACTTGATAGGATGCTGTTGCAGAACCCCATATAAAATCTTCTGGAAAAGCTATTTTCTTCATATTATTCCATCCTTATTCAGTTTCTTCGTTATTTTATCTTATTATAACCTAATAAATTAACTATTGCCATTCAGAATATTATTTATTATTTCAATATCTTATGATAATATTATCATACACATGTTTCTTAAAAAACTTTACATTCATTTTTGTTATGTAATGTTAAATATTATAGGGTGGGAGGGTGTTTTAATGAAATATACCAGATTTGTGACGGATATATCAATAGACCAATTTTCTCCTATAGTTTTGAAGAGCTTTCTGTTTACGCAAGGTTTGAATTTTCATGAGGGATTTAGATTGAAGGAAAGATATGTGTATGACTATGAGCTTGAATTTTTTGTCTATAGCAAAGGTGGCATGACCATTGATGATAAGGAGTATAACATCAGTAAAGGTGATGTTGTATTCAGAAGGCCTGGACAATTTACCCAAGGAGTTATGCCCTACTCGTGTTATTTGATATGTATAGACTTGCTGGGTAATACAGGTAAAGATCCTCAAACTTATGATTTTACCAAGGAACAGGAATTTCAGAATAATTACCGTAATTCACTTTTAGATGAGATACCTCCTGTATTTAAGCCTTCAAACCACCTTAAGTACCAAGAAATGTTTGATTTGGTTTTAAAAGAGTTTATAAATCCAAGGGATTTTTCAGGGATACTGCTAAAATCAACTGTACTAAAGATTATTTATGAGATATGTTCCGACATAAAAAATCCATTTATAAATAATGAAAATATAAATTCCGCCCACTATATGGCTGTGAAAAGAGCAAAAGAGTATATAGATTCCAATCTAAAGCAAAAGATTACGTTGAGTAAATTAGCCTCAATTGTAAACCTTAGTCCTACTTATTTCCACAAGGTTTTTACCGAAACTTTAGGGATTACACCAACTGAATACACTACAAACGTCAGAATTGATAAGGCAAAGGAGCTCTTGGTAAAAACAAACCTTCCTGTTTATGAAATTGCCATAGAATGCGGATATGACAATATTCCATACTTCAGTTATATATTTAAGAACAGGATTAATATTGCCCCGGGTGAATTTAGAAAGCGCCATAGCTATTTTATGTAAGCTATTGAAAGGGTGTTTTGCATTAATAAATCTAAGTTTAATTAGCATACAATAAAAAAGTTAGAAAAAAGTACAAGAAAGCCTCATATTCTAAATAACAGGAAGCTTATTTTTTTGGAGGATATATGAAACAAGCTAGACGACTTGATAATGCACCGCCCTACCTGTTTGTCGAAATTGAGGATAATATAAAAAAGGCACTGGCAAAGGGTGTGGATGTAATAAACTTAGGGATTGGAGATCCTGATATGCCTACTCCTTATTTTGTGGTAAGGAAAATGGCAGAAGCAATAAATAATCCTGTTTACCATGCATATCCGGAATATGATGGCTCCTTGGAATTTAGGTGTGCAGTGGCACAACACTACAAAAAACGGTTTGGTGTGGATTTAGATCCCGAGACTGAAGTGGTTGCCTTGTTAGGATCAAAGGAGGGAATTGCACATATATTCTTTGCGTTGGTAAACGAAGGCGACTTTACCCTTGTACCTGACCCGGAATATCCGGTCTATGAACTGGCTACTGCACTTACAGGTGGCGTTCCATATCATATGCCACTAACAAGCGAAAATGGATTTTTTCCGGAACTTTCAATAATACCTAAAGAAGTAGTTAAAAGAACAAAAATATTATTTGTAAATTATCCTAACAATCCAACGGGTGCAGTGGCAGATTTGAAACAGTTTCAAAGTATAGTGGATTTCGGGCTCAAACACGATATTGTAGTTTGTAATGATAATGCCTATTCAGAGTTTACATATGACGGTATAAAAGCCCCGAGTATTTTAATGGCCGATAAGGCAAAGGACATTGCAGTTGAATTTCATTCCTTTTCAAAGTCGTATAATATGACTGGCTGGCGTTTAGGTTTTGCTGCAGGGAACAGGGATGCAATATCAAAGCTTAAGAAGATGAAGAACAATATCGATTCAGGCGTTTTTACTGCAATACAGGTTGCAGGTATAGAAGCATTAAAAGGCTGTGAGAAGTTTGTTGAAGGTATGCAAAAGATTTATGCAAGAAGAAGGAATATTGCTATAAATGAGCTTCAAAACTTAGGTCTGGAATTTGAAGTTCCAATGGGAGCGTTTTATTTTTGGATAAAAGTGCCTAAAGGTTTTACTTCGAAGACTTATACACAAATGCTTTTAGATAAAACTGGTGTTGTAGTGGCACCTGGAAATGGTTATGGCGAGTACGGGGAGGGATATATTAGAATATCGCTAACAATTAGTGATGAGAGGCTAAAAGAAGCTTTTGAAAGAATTAAGAAACTTAGCTTGTAATAGGTTTATAAAAAGCGACTGCAAAGGATCTTTTTGGAGTCGCTTTAGTATATTTTAAAGATAATGAAAAGATAAAAAGCCCATAGAATGCTCAAAATATTAAACTTTTAAGTCAATTTGCTTTCCAAAATAGCTGCTCATTTTCTTTTCATAGTTTTCTATGAAAAAATCCTTTTTATCTGAAGAGCCTTTTGAAACGGTGGTAGTTGTGCCGCCTGATACATATGACTTTCCGCATTCCGGACATATGCTGCTTTCAAGTTTGATAGATTGGTATAATATCTCTCGGTTATCTTTTAAGGCTTTTGCTTTTTCATTACTGACATGTTCTCTTTCATGGGACATTACTGTTGTAGCAGAAGCTTCCGGTGATATGTAGCCAGGAGTTTTAAAGGATACCCCAGGGTCATCCGAACCGTCAACATACCTTCGAGTCTTACAGGTTTGGCATTCGACTTTCCCGGCAGGGGAGTTTGGGTCAACTTTATTAAGGTCGCCGTTGGAAGGATTGATAGATCTATTGTTAGGAGTAATGTTGGGTAGATTAATGTAATAACTGCTTTGTTGATAGTTGGTGGAGATGTTCATGATTTTCACCCCTTCTTCATTATTATACCATATTTTGTTTGAATTTTAAAGGCGATATTTTTTTATGAAGAAATATATGTCCCAATGAAACCAACAAAGAAGGAAATCTGGAAAAAACAGTTATTGCAGTTGTATATGAATTGTGTTATAATATTTAGAATGATAATTTAAATGCAATGATAGAGAAAAGTAAACGGTTGAAGCTGGTATAAGAGAGAAGATATCATCGGCTGAGAATATCTTTATAGAGCAAACTGTTGAAGTTCCCTCTTGAGCAGCATCCTGAACATGATAAGGTTTAATAAGTAGGAGATGCCGGTTAGCGACCGTTAATAGCAAAGAGTGCTTATATACTTATTGTATATGAGAATATGGGTGGTAACGCGGAGTTAGCTTTCGTCCCTTTTTGGGGTTCGAGGGCTTTTTTATTGCACATTTTTAAAATATATCAGTATAAATGGGTTTAAGGAGGAGTCTTAAGTATGAAAGAGCAGTTGAATAATATCAGAGTTCAAGCTGAAAATGAACTATCCGCTGCCGAAACAATACAGGATATGGAGAATATCAGAGTCAAGTTTTTAGGTAAAAAGGGTGAACTTACCTCAGTGTTGAGGGGCATGGGAGCACTATCGGCAGAGGAAAGACCTATTATAGGTCAGGTTGCTAATGAAGTTAGAGAAGCATTAGAAAATAAAATTGAAGAACTAAAAAAGAAGCTTCAAAATAAGGAAAGGGATCTTAAACTATCGCAGGAAGTTATCGATGTTACCATTCCCGGGAAGAGAAAGGTTTTAGGTAAGAAGCATCCTCTTACTATAGTAATGGACGAAATCAAAGAAGTGTTTATCGGTATGGGCTATGAGATAGCTGAAGGCCCTGAAGTTGAGAAGGATTATTATAATTTTGAAGCCCTAAATATACCAAAGAATCACCCTGCGAGGGATGTGCAGGATACTTTCTATATAAATGAAAATATACTTTTAAGAACACAAACATCACCTGTCCAAATAAGGGTTATGGAGAACAAAAAACCTCCTATAAAGATCATTTGCCCTGGGCGTGTTTATCGTTCTGATGCAGTTGATGCAACGCATTCACCTATTTTCCATCAGGTGGAAGGACTTGTTGTAGACAAAGGTGTGACAATGGGAGACCTTATAGGAACTTTGAAAATTTTTGCAAAGAGCTTATTTGGAGAAAAGACCGATATCAGGCTTAGACCACATCATTTCCCATTTACCGAGCCTAGTGCAGAGGTAGATGTATCCTGTTGGACTTGCGGTGGTAAAGGATGTAGAGTATGTAAGAATGAAGGTTGGATAGAAATTCTTGGGGCAGGAATGGTTCATCCAAAGGTACTTGAGGTATGTGGCATAGATCCTGAAGTATACAGCGGATTTGCATTTGGACTTGGAGCAGAGAGAACTGCCATGGGAAGATTTAATATAGATGATATGAGGCTGTTGTACGAAAATGACATAAGGTTTTTGAAACAGTTTTAGTTTTATAAGCTTTAAAAAAGTTTGTAATTTCCATTTTTAGAAATTGTGAAAGGAGTATAAAATTATGAAAGCACCACTAAAATGGCTTAAAGATTATGTTGATATAGACGTTTCACCGAAAGAATTATCCGATGCTATGACTCTTTCGGGATCAAAGGTTGAAGGAATTGAGGTACAGGGGGAGGAAATCAGTAAGGTAGTAGTGGGTAAAATAATATCCATTGAAAAACATCCCGACGCAGACAAGCTACAAGTAACCAAAGTTGATATAGGAAGCCAAGTAATACAGGTTGTTACAGGCGCTCAAAACATTAAACTTGATGATTATATTCCGGTAGCTTTAGTTGGAGCAACTCTTCCCGGTGATAAGAAGATATCAAAGGGAAAGCTTAGGGGAGTTGAATCAAATGGCATGATGTGCTCTATAGAGGAGCTGAATCTCTCAAAGGAAGATTATCCTGATGCTCCAGAGGATGGAATATATATACTTGAACCGGGTACTGAGCTTGGTAAAGACATTAAAGAGGTTATGGGGATTAGTGAAACAACCATAGATTTTGAAATTACATCAAACAGACCCGATTGCCTTAGTATAATAGGTCTTGCAAGAGAAGCGGCTGTGACCTTAAAAAAAGAATTTAAAAAGCCTCAAGTTAAAGTTTTGGAACAGGCAGATGAAGCAAAAAACTATGTTTCGGTAGAAATAAAAGATGCTGATTTATGTCCAAGATATACGGCTAGAGTTGTTAAAGACGTAAAAATTGGTCCTTCCCCTAGGTGGATGAAAGAAAAGCTAAGGGCTGCTGGAGTACGCCCTATTAATAATATTGTAGATATTACAAATTATGTTATGCTAGAGTATGGTCAGCCAATGCACGCTTTTGACCTCAAAGATGTACAGGGAAACAAGATTATTGTCAGAAGGGCATTAGAGGGAGAAGTTCTTAAGACTCTTGACGATCAGGACAGAGATTTGGATTCTTCCATGTTGGTTATTGCGGACGAAAATAGAGCAATAGCAGTAGCTGGAGTTATGGGAGGAGCTAATTCTGAGATTTCCGGCGATGCAAAAGCTGTAATCTTCGAGTCTGCAAACTTTAATGGTACATCGGTAAGGCTTACCGCAAAGAAACTTGGCCTTAGGACAGAAGCCTCAGGACGTTTTGAAAAAGGTCTTGATGTTGAAAATGTTATACCGGCTCTTGAGAGAGCTGTGCAGCTCGTTGAAGAGTTAGGAGCGGGAACAGTTTGCAAAGGAATAGTAGATTGCTATGTGAAAAAACAGGAGCAAGTTACAATTAGCTTAAGACCTGATAAGATTAATACTTTTCTCGGAACAGATATATCAAAAAAGGAAATGTTGGATATTTTGAAGGCTCTCGAGTTTGAAATTGATGAATACACTGATACGGTCAAAGTTCCAAGTTTTAGACCCGATGTTGAGAGGGAAGCAGATATAGCTGAGGAGATAGCAAGGTTTTACGGCTACAACAATATTGAGGCAACTCTGCTGTCCGGTAAAGCGGCTACTCTCGGTAAAAAAACATATAAACAAAGTTTAGAGGATTTGATTAAGGATACAATGGTTTCTTGCGGTTTATATGAAGCATTTACTTATTCCTTCACAAGTCCTAAAGTCTTTGACAAACTTAATCTTCCGCAAGACAGCAATTTGAGAAATGCTGTTGTTATTTCGAATCCTTTAGGTGAAGATTACAGTATTATGAGGACAACAACCATTGCCGATATGCTTACAGTTATCAGTACAAATTATAATAGGAGAATAGATGAAGCTAGACTTTTTGAAATGTCCTTTGTATATTTGCCGGAGAGTTTGCCGGTAAAAGAACTTCCTAAGGAAAAACCAATACTTACTTTGGGAATGTATGGAAAAACCGATTTTTGTGAATTGAAGGGGACCGTTGAAGAGCTTCTTTTAAGACTTGGTATAAAGGAATACGAATTTGCACCAGTTAAGGATAATCCTTCTTTCCACCCGGGAAGAACAGCGAGTCTGATGATAAAAGGCGAATATGCCGGTATAATCGGTGAAGTGCACCCAGCTGTATCGGAGAAATTAGAGTGTCCTGAAAGGACCTATCTTGGAGTGCTAGAAGTTGAAAGTCTTGTTAAAAATGCCTCTATGGAATCTCAATACAAGCCGCTTCCAAAATTCCCGGCAGTTTCAAGGGATATTGCGATGCTTGTTAAAGACGAGATAATGGTAAAACAAATAGAAGATATTATAAAACAAAGATCAGGAAAAATACTTGAAGATATTAAGTTGTTTGACGTATATAAAGGTAAACAGGTACCTGAGGGTATGAAGAGTGTGGCCTATTCCATAACCTTCAGAGCATCGGATAGGACACTTACTGACGATGAAGTAGGTAAGGCGATGACAAAAATACTTGATGGATTGAAAAATAATATTGAAGCACAATTAAGAGAGTAATTAAAAAAGAGCTGAGCATTATTGGCAAATAACCATTAATGCTCAGCTCTCTTTAATTCTTATACCATTTGGTTTTCTACCATCTCAATCATTCTTTTTACCATTTGCCCACCTATTGGTCCGCCTTCTAAACCATTTACTTTTGCAGGTACATCGCCCTTGTAATGATCATTGTTTTCCTTAACAAATTGTAAATGTCCTATTTCCTTTGCGCATTCCATTTTAAATTTTGTTAATGCCTCTCTGCTATCAGGCACTAATGGAGTTTTAGGTCTTGACATAATATTCACCAACCTTAAATTTTATTTATACAAATATATTTTTTACGTAAATTTAAAATTGTTACATAGAAATTTCAGGAGCATATCTATATATTTCTTTGTAATTCCAATGTTTGTGAGGTATATAGGAATATAAAGGTGATTAAGGATGAAAAAATTAGAATAGTCTATTGCTTTGAAACAAATCATTTGTTAATATATAAACAATGTACGGCAATAATATTAATGCTACTATAAAAAGCAAATTAATAATATATAGGAGGTTTGATAAATGGAAACAATTAAATTTGATTATTCAAAAGCCGGTGAGTTTGTACAGGAAAGCGAAGTCCGCTGTCTTGATAATTTTATAAAATCAGCTCACGATATGCTCCACAATAAGACAGGGGCAGGTAATGATTATGTAGGTTGGGTTGACCATCCTTTAAATTATGATAAAGAAGAGTTTGCAAGGATAAAAAAAGCTGCAGAAAAAATAAAATCCGATTCGGATGCTTTGATTGTAATAGGTATTGGTGGTTCTTATCTTGGAGCTAAAGCTGCAATAGATATGCTTTCCCATTCATTTCACAATGTAATGCCAAAAGCTAAAAGAAATGCTCCTGAAATCTACTTTGTAGGAAATAATATCAGTTCTACATATATTGCGGATTTATTGGAAGTGATAGAAGGAAAGGAAATCTCGGTAAACGTTATTTCAAAATCCGGTACTACTACTGAACCAGCGATTGGATTCAGGATTTTCAAGGAGTACATGGAGAACAAGTACGGAAAAGAAGGAGCAACAAAGAGAATATACGCAACCACAGATAAAGAAAAGGGTGCATTAAAGCAACTTGCAACAGAAGAAGGTTATGAGACTTTTGTTGTACCCGATGATATTGGAGGAAGATTCTCTGTATTGACTGCTGTTGGATTACTTCCGATTGCCGTATCCGGTGCTGATATTGACAGTATGATGAAAGGCGCCTATGACGCTTACCAGCTTTATAATAATAAAAATGTAGATGAGAACGATTGTTATAAATATGCCGCTGTAAGAAATGCTTTATATAGAAAAGGAAAGTCCATTGAAATTATGGTAAACTATGAGCCTTCACTTCATTACTTTACGGAATGGTGGAAACAGTTGTACGGAGAAAGTGAAGGAAAAGATCAAAAAGGTATATTCCCGGCAGGAGTTGATTTTACATCAGATTTACATTCCATGGGACAATATATTCAAGATGGCCTTAGGAATCTATTTGAGACTGTTGTTAAGGTTGAAAAACCAAGAAAGAACATTGTAATTAAGGAAGACAAGGATAATCTTGATGGTTTGAACTTTGTAGCAGGTAAAGATATCGATTTTGTTAATAAAAAGGCTATGGAGGGAACTTTGCTCGCTCATAATGATGGAGGAGTTCCAAACCTTGTGATTACAATACCGCAGTTGAATGAATACTACTTTGGAAATATGGTTTACTTCTTTGAAAAAGCCTGTGGAATAAGCGGTTATTTACTAGGTGTAAATCCTTTCGATCAGCCTGGTGTTGAGGCATATAAGAAAAATATGTTTGCACTGTTGGGTAAACCTGGATATGAGGATGAAAAGAAGAAGCTCGAAGAACGTCTTTCTAAGTAATATAGATAGGGCAGAACTGTAAAGGTTCTGCCCTATGGAAAGTATAAAACTGTAATTTCAGGGGGCGATAAAAACCTCAAGGGAAATAAGACATTGCCAATACCGCTATTTATGTATATTATCATATTGTTCAACTTGTTAAGTTCTTTTTTTATGCCCAATTTACAGACTCTTTCATGCCTTAAAAACTTAAATTCAATATCAAAAGGCATCCAAATTTGTCCGCCGTGGAAGTGACCGCATAGCAAAAAGTCTACTGCATCTTCCGGAAGCTCAAGAGCTATGTCAGGGTTGTGAGAGAACGCAATATTTGCTGTTACATTACTTTTGCAATTTGACAAGGCTTTATTTATATTATAGCGACCTGACCTAAAGTCTTCTATACCTATAATATTATAATTTTGTGCATTTTTACTATATAATACGGAATCATTAAGTAATACTTTTATGCCTCTTTTTTCTAAGTCTGCTGTAAATTTCTCAAGCCCTGCTTCATTTTTGTGAAATACTCTGTAGTCATGATTACCAAAGCACAAGAATATTTCATAATTCCCTCTTATACTATCGAGAAATTTGAAAAAGGCAGGTATTTGCCTAGTGCTGTCTATATAATCTCCTGTTAAAATAATCAAATCGGGCTTTTCCTTTTTTAAGACCTTATATATTTTTTTTATGTCGACTCTAAGTAAACTTATGTGAATATCAGATAGCTGAATAACTTTAAGATGATTAATGCTTTCGGTAAAAAATACTTTTTTAATTTTAAATGTTGTTGCTTCAAAACGCATATATACCAGTACAATAAGAGCAATTACCAAACCAATGTATAAAAAAGTCATCATATTACTCCAAACCATATTTTCTATTACTACTATTTATTAATATATCAGCTAAAGCTTTTTAGTACAACTGATTTTTGAGATGGGGAATTTAGGAGTTCATAAAATAACTTATACAATGGTAGCAGCACAATGCACATCACATAAACAAATCACTTATCGAGAAACGTGTAGACAAAAAAGAAGGATTTTCTAAAAAAAAATAGAATACATAATATAAGAAAATTATAACATTGCATTCATGACACAATTCTTACTAAAAATTATTTCTTAATTAATTCTATCTTATTTGAGGCGAAATCGTTGAATTTCGTAGGAGGTATCTATATGAAAAGCCGTCGTGTCAGTATGTTTAGCCCATTGACATTAGCTTATGGTATTGCGTTGTTAATTGCACTTTTTAGTGCAAGCTTTATATTTATTATGTCTAAAGGAGTATTGCGTTCGGCAGTAACAAACTTTATATGCAATGTTCTTATTGCCATTGCTATAAAAATAGGAACCGACAAAACTTTTAAGAAAATTTTAGACAATGTAAATAAGGATATTGAGAAAGCAAGTCAGGGCGACTTTTCGCATATGGTAGATACGGAAAATGCGGGTATTGTAAGAAGAATATCAGTTTGTATGAATTCTATAATAAGTGAAATGAACAGCATTATAAGTAATTTCTTTTCAATATCAAACCTTATTGTAGAATCTACAGCTAAAGTCAATACTGCATCGGAATTGGCCTCAACAGCTATGGGAGAAATAACGCAAACTGTCGGCCAAATTGCAAGAGGAGTAGCATCGCAGGCAGGTGATGCAAAACAGGGAGTGCTGGTAGTTGATAAATTATCAGAACAGATTAGTTTGGTTTTTCAAAGTTATAATAGCATTACCGATGATACGAAAAAAATAAATGACTTAAATACTATTGGTCTCCAATCGGTTAAAGTTCTAAGAGATAAGTCAAAAGAAAACTACGATACTGCTGAAAAGATATTTTCTGTAATAGAAAAACTGACTAATAGTACAAAGGATATTGGGAGCTTTGTTGAATCTATTGAGAGCATAGCAGAACAGACAAACCTACTTGCTTTGAATGCTGCCATAGAAGCTGCAAGAGCTGGTGAGGCAGGCAAAGGCTTTGCAGTTGTTGCTGATGAAGTTAGAAAACTTGCAGATCAAAGCAGAAAATCCACCGAAGAAATAAATATGCTGATGAAGAGTATACAGGAAGAATCTGTAATGGCTATTGAATCTATGGAAATTATGAAAAAGGTATCATCGGATCAAAATACAGCTGTAAACGAAACAGACAGCTCATTTAGTGATATTGCGAATGCAATAAGTTCCATAGTGTTAAAAATCAATGATGTTAATCAGGCAATTACAAAAATGCAGAATGACAAGACAGAGGTAATAAATGCAATTGAAAATATATCGGCGATATCTGAAGACACTGCCGCTTTCAGCACAGAATTAGCTGTTTCTTCAGAACATCAACTGACGTACATAAACGATATGAATGAAGCATCCGTAAGGCTTAATGATTTGGTTAGAGAACTTAACGATAAGTTGAGCAAATATAAAGTATAAAAGGTCAATTGAAAAGTTAAATTCCACTTTGTAAGGTTAAATTCTACTATGGTTTAAAGTTAGATAAAAAACGCATGGTAAAATTTATTAATCACTGCTATAATCTAGGAGATTTTATTGAAATTATT
>JAEZUI010000259.1 GCA_023421115.1 Bacillota bacterium
ACCTCAGGCGGATCCCCATTTACTGTCTGAACATAAAGCAGTGCCTGGAACTTTTCACCTTCTTTAGGTATACGACCTTTTCCCTTTATTTTGTCTCCTGTTTTGAGATTAAATCTTCTGATCTGTGATGGTGAAACATAGACATCTTTAGGACCCGAAAGATAATTATCGCTTCTTAAAAAGCCATATCCATCCGGTAGTACTTCTAAAACTCCTTCTACGGGATCGTCACTTTCAATTTTCTCAAACCCATTTGTCTGAGGAGCATTTTCATTTCTCTGTTCGGTATATTTAAAGGACGGTTTGTTAGGTTTGCCATTTTCATTTTCAGTATTGACTTCTTTAGCAGGTCTAAAATCTGATTCAGATTTCTGCTGTACTATAACTTTTTCTTCTTTTTTGACGTTGTTATTAATTGCAGTTTCATTTCCTGATGGAATTTCTGGTTTAGCTGCTTCTTCTTTCTTAACAAGCACTTCTTTGGTGGCCATTTCCTCTTTTTTAGCCACATCTTCTTTTTTTACTACATCATTCTGTTTTTCATTTTTGGCGGAATTAGTTTCTTTAACGTTTATTACTTCTTTATTTTCTTCTGCTTTGTTATCTTCTTTTATGTCTTTTTCAGCTTCCGTTTCACTTTTTGATTCAGAAAGCTTATTAGCCTTTGGCCGCCCACGCTTAGACTTCCTAAGCACTACAGGGGTGTCATTTGTCTCTGTAAAATCTTGCTTGTCATCAGTTCCGTTTTTTGTGTCTTTTGATTTTATATCTTTCAATTTTGTTTCTTTTTTATCCGTTAATTCTGGAATATCTGAATTACCAATTTCAGATGCTTCACTTGAATTCTGCCCACCTGAAATCACTTCTATAAGTTCATTTTTTTTATATCTGGATAAATTCTTAATTCCCATCATTTTTGCTATATATCGCAGGTCCTCAAGTGTTTTATCCTTAAGATTTATACCTTCCATGTTGCACCACCTTAAAAAATAGATTATATATAATTCCACATTTGGGAGTTCATTCGTTCAGATAACAATCAGTAAAACCTTTATTACTGGAAAGGTTAATACTTCGAGGAGATTCGTAGAGTAACTCATAAACAATAGATATTATATCAATACCTCAAACCCTTGTCAATCATAATTTTTACAAATTAGTAATCTTTTATAACCTCTAAGATATTTATTGTACTCATTATTTTAAAATTAAAAAAGATTTTTTAATCCTGCCGTTTCAAAAATACCAATACGATTGTTTGTGTCATGGAGAGCATTAAATCAGACGTTTTAAAACGGTTCTTTTAAAAAATTTTTAAATTATTTTTGATGTGAGTTCAAAAGATTATTGAAATAATTAGATCTCCCCCAAAATTGTTTCTCTAAAAAAAATATACTTTAAAATCAGCAAAGTACTACTTTTTCCTAATAAGGAATTCAACAGGTACATTCCCCAATCCATACCCCTCATCCAACAGTAAAATTTGATTTAACTTTAAGTTCTCTCTAAAATGTTCATTAGTAGAGGCATATATAATTTTACTGGCAGGACATTTATTACACCTTAAATAAATTTTATCAGAAAGCAACAATAATTCAATATCTTCATTACCACATTCACAGAATAAATTGCCTTTTGCTGCAATATCATGAATTATATTAAGCGAATCGAACATAACCTGAGTATTGCTAAAATAACTGTCATATCCAAACAAATTTATGAGTTCATCAAATTCTTTCTCTAAAATATCAATCTTTTTCCTAACTTCCTTGTCATTTCCCATAAAACACTGTTGTATTCCTGTCTTTGGACAATAGAATATACTGATATCTTGTTTAAGGAAATCTTTCCTCTCTAAAATATAATCATGGCTAGTCCCACACCCTATACATGGTATAACCATCTTATAATTATCAGTATTTTCTTTGCTTATAACCAGCTTTGAACCATTGCAGCGGCAATTAAATACTGCTTCTCTTCCGGATGATAATTCAAAAAGTGTTATATTAACGAACTCAAATGTACCACAGGATGAGCACTTATACGCAATAGTTGTACTGGCATCAATTATCATTATTCCCACCTCTATATAATATAATTCGTGCAGGAAATAAAAAAATCCTCCTTTTCCTCACTAATTTTGTAAATTTAAATTCAAAAAATGTATTAGCTATTTTTTGAAATGCTCTTATAGTTTTTATCGCTTTGTAAAAAAATATAGATGACTTCGAATAATTACTCGAAGTCATCTATATTTGGAGCTGGTGGACGGAATCGAACCCCCGACCTATTGATTACAAGTCAATTGCTCTACCTGCTGAGCTACACCAGCACTTCTATTGAACTAACTACAGTCTAAGACTGTCTACTTAGCACCAACACTATAATAATATAACAGCTGAATCGCATCATGTCAACACTTTTTGTAAAGAAATTTGTGGCTATAAATTGCAAGTTAAAGTGACGGTAAAATTGTATAATGTAAACATCAGCACTATTGTTCGGGATGTCAAGGGCGAGCATAGCTCGTTCATCGGAGGCAAAGCCGAAGATCTTTAGCAGGACAAATGCACATATAAAGACAACTCTCACCTAAGTAAGAGTTGTCTTTGCATATGGTGGGCACTATAGGGCTCGAACCTATGACCCCCTGCTTGTAAGGCAGGTGCTCCCCCAGCTGAGCTAAGCGCCCATATATTTCTCGCCTGACAGGCAAGTATTATTATAGCACTAAATATTTAATCAAGTCAAATATAATTTTTTGTAAATCAAAGAAAATTTATCTTATTGCTCTTATATTGAAAAAAGTATACAAAGATAATATAATTTAGGAAACAGAATTAGGGAGAACGCTGAATTGATTTCAAAAAAAAACACTATATTTACTCTACTAACTTTTATTGTTGTTACCATCGGTCTTTTTAATATTCAAAAGAGACTTATATTTTACGATAACAAGTATTTAACCATGATATCCTACAAATTAGACAAAGACAAGTACTTAACAGATTTTACAGACAATACAATAAATATATACTTAGAAAACGGAAAACTTTTTTCACAATATGAGTTGAAAAAGGAGTTGATATTAAGCAGCACTGTAGCAGATCTTGACAGAGACGGCAAGGATGAAATAATCCTTCTTACTTGTAAAGAGCCTGCGCAATATGGAGAAGACCTATTAATACTCTCTTTTAAAGCGTATAATGAAAGTAAGGATACTATAATATTTAAGGAGATATATAGAAATCACTGTAAAGACCTAAATCCCTGGAAAATTCAAACTTCAGATGTGGACGGAGATGGTAAAACAGAAATATGCATCGGGGTATATAAGACTTCTCCTCTGCATCCTGTAATGGCAAAAAGGCCCTTTATATATGATTGGATAAATGAAGGTATATTCCCGAAGTGGAGAGGCTCAAGACTCTCAAGGCCTTTTGATGATTATGTTTTTCTAGATTTGGATTCGGATGGAAGAGATGAAATAGTATCAATAGAACACACATCAGAGGGTGAAAAGGTGCTCACATCTTATTCATGGAAGGGCTTTGGCTTTGAAAAAACTGGTGAAAGTAAAGGCTTCTCAGATATATCTTCAATTAATGTTAATTTAGATAAAGGTGAAAAGACCTCTTTAGTCAGAGCAAAAGTTAAGGAAAACTCAAAATGGCTGGATAAAGTTTTTTATTACTTAGATGGCGAAATTTTAATTAAATAGAAGCGGCAAAAGTACAGCAAAGCAATTTAAATTATGAGAGGATGGAACAACAATGCAAAGAAACAAAGCACTTCAAATTATCAGTGGTGGGCTTATCCTTGCACTACTTTTCAGTTTTACGGGATGCGATAACTCCAATCAAATCAATAACCAACCCGAAATCACACCTGTTCCTATTGAAACAAGTGCAGCAAATAATAGCAGTTTTTCCTTAAATCCTGTTTTTAAGGATGAAAAGGATAGACAATTTAGTTCTCTTGATTGGAAACCCATCAATTATGAAGCAAAGGTAAAGCCCTATAAGGTTAATACTGATCTAACCAATATTGAAAATATAGACCAATTCGGTGAGTTCACAAAAGAACAGAAACAAATGCTCTCAAAGAACGGTTTTGTAGTAATGCCTACAAGTGAAGAACAGTTATTTTACATATATGAGCAGAATGAATATCTGAAAGTTCCCAGTTTTATTACAACAGACTCGGTGCTCCAAGTATATCACATATTTTTTGACTACTCTCTAAGGACTCTTGAAGCCGAAAAATTGATGAACCCCTTACAAAACCTCACCAGTAGCATGCTAAATAAATCCGTTACTTTATATAACGATATAAAAAATCAGGAAGTCAAAAAAGCTGCACTAAAAAATATAGCGTTCTTCGCTATTGCTCAAAAATTATTGGAAAATGGTCTTCCTGCAAATATCCCAACCGAAGCACAAGACCTTATAAATAGTGAACTAGAGCTTATAGAAAAAGCAGCAGGATTTATGAACTCTCCCATTTTCGATTTTCAAGTTGACTACTCACAATTTAAACCGCGTGGGCACTATACCCGAAGCAAGGATCTTGAAAAGTATTTTAAAGCAATGATGTGGTACGGGCTAATACCTATGCCCCTTATTGAAAAAGAAGAAATTGCAAAAGACCCTACTGCTCAAGCTTTACTCATAACCTACAGCATTTTTTCAGATGTCAATGGGAAATCTGATATTGACCTGTGGGAAACCTTGTATGAACCCACAACATTCTACGTAGGAAGTGCAGACGATCTTACTATTTATGACTACAAAGATCTTTTAGTTACTGTATACAGTGAAAAACCCAACTTAGAAACTCTTTTAGAACAAAAGAATATTGACAAACTTTTTGATGAAGCAAAAAAACTGCCAGAACCAAAAATACAGCAGGCTTGGTCTTCTGTAAATACTCCTGTGGGCAAGCAATTCAGATTTATGGGTCAAAGATATATTCCTGACTCGGAAATTCTTCAGAAGCTGGTTGACTCTGAGAAACGTCTCTTCCCAAAGGGACTAGATGTTATGGGTGTCTTAGGTTCAGACAGAGCTTATGACCTTTTGATAAACAAATACAAAGAAAATCAATCATGGGATAAGTATGAAGAGAAATTTTCTTCTCTTAAACAGCAATTTACTAACCTGCCTGATGCAACCTGGCAATCAAATATGTATTACGGTTGGTTATGGACACTAAAAAGTCTCCTGGGCACTTACAAAGAAGGTTATCCATCCTTTATGTCCAATACAGCATGGGAAGACAAATCCTTAAGCACCGCCCTCGGCAGCTGGGCAGAGTTGCGTCACGATACAATTCTTTATGCAAAACAAAGCGGCGTAGAATGTGGTGGAGATGGTGAGCCTCCTGTCATAAAAGGTTATGTGGAACCAAATGTAGAAGTATATAGCAAACTTCTTTGGCTTACACAGTTCTCACGGCAGAACCTTGAGCAAAGAGGTATTTTGCCTGAAGCAATGAGCGAAAAGATGTCAAGATTTGAAGATCTGCTGCAATTCCTTACTGATTGCTCAGTTAAGGAGTTAAGAAACGAAGAACTTACATCCGAAGAATATGACCAGCTTTTAATATACGGCGGTCTATTGGAAGCTCTTACCGCTTCCCTTGCCGGAGACGGCATAAGGTGGTTTGAAATAACTTCCGAGACTGACAAAAACATGGCTGTTATAGCCGATATACATACTGTAATCTCTTCATACCTCGAAGTGGGTGTAGGACCTGCTTCACAGATATATGTTGCAGTTCCGATCGGAGGTAAAATATACCTGACTAGAGGAGCAGTATTCAGCTATTATGAGTTTATAAGCGATGCCAGATTGACCGATGAGGAATGGCAAAAATTGTTCAAGGAAAACAAGCAGCCGGCACAACCTGACTGGACAGATTCTTTTACTAGTGGTAAAAAGGAAGAAATCCCTGTTCCTGCCGAACCTTATTCTTCAGGTTGCTAGCTTATGAAAAAGTTATTTGTAGCTTTGTTAGCCGTTTTTGCGCTCTTGTTTTTCACGCTCCGTATAGTAAAAACGGAGATGGTGACCATGTTTATTGTAGGAGACATCTTATTAGACAGAGGTGTTGGTGAAAGAATAGACACAAACGGGCCCGATTACCCCCACCTAAATGTAAAAAATATATTGCCAAAGGCTGACATAGTCTTTGGCAATCTTGAGTGCCCCATAACTTCTACCGGTATTCCTGCTCTTAAAAGACCGTATTATTTGTTTAAAGCCCATCCCGATAATGCTGACGCATTGAGCAAAAGCGGTTTTAATGTTTTAAATCTTGCAAACAACCATTCCATGGATTATGGAAGTGAAGGCATAATGAACACTATAGAATTCTTAGAGAAAAGTGGCATTAAAACGGTAGGTGCCGGAAAAGACAAACATTCTGCTCACAAGCCTTTATATACAGAAGTATCGGGTACAACAATCGGCTTCCTAAGCTTGTCGGCATTTCCAACCGAAGGATATGTCTATTCGGATAAAAAACCCGATGTGGCTCAACTCGACATAGAAGCCCTTGCCGGTGAGGTAAAAAGTGCAAAAGTAAATTGTGATGTTTTGATAGTATCTTTTCACTGGGGCACAGAGTTTGAAAACTATCCCACACAAAAGCAGAAACAAGCTGCCTATATATCGGTCGAAAACGGCGCTGATATAGTTATCGGCCATCACCCTCATGTGCTCCAGGGAATGGAGTATTATATGGGCAAACCTATATTCTATAGCCTCGGGAATTTTGTATTTGACAATCAGCAACCTATCGGTACGGATGAAACAATAATCCTAAAAGTGAGTATTAATAACAAGTCTATAAAAAAGCTGGAAATTGCTCCAATTAGAATAGTTGAATGTCAGCCTACAATACCGGTAAACCTCGATGAAGCTATGAACATACTTAACAATTTTGAGAAATACTCAAAATTTACAAATTCCAATATAGAAATAGATAAAGAGAACTTTAATTTTTCAAAGAATATTTTTAATACTGTGAAAATTGTACCATAAGGCCATTTCAAAAAACAACCTAAAAAGCACTATTCCATATTTTTAATGACTTTTGCATATAACCCTTTATGTCCATATGATAAACTTCCTCTAACAATTTTCCATCCATAAAGTCTTTTTTCTCTCCATATTGAACAATCTGACCATCAGAGAGCAGCATAATCTTATCTGCAAAATACATAACCAAATTTATATCATGCAGTACACCTATCACCGTGTGACCACCTTTCTTTGACCACTGCTTTAAGTATTCTACCAGCTCAAGCTGGAACTTTAAATCCAAGTGATTGGTCGGCTCATCGAGCAAAATCAAACTAGGCTCCTGGGCTAGAGCTTTAGCTAAAAACACTCTCTGAAGTTGTCCCCCTGACAGGGTATTTATCTGCCTGTCCTTTACATCTGTAAGTCCAACTTTATCAAGGCATTCCATTACGAAATCCTTATCATATTTTGTGGGTCCTCCAAATATTCCACCCTTTATATGGAGATAGCGGCCTAATAAAACAGTCTCATATACGGTATACGAAAAATATATAGCCTCATTTTGCCTTAAAATTGCGACTTTTGAAGCAATTTCACATCTCTTCATTTTCTTTAGGGAAATCCCCCCTAAGCTGATCTCACCATTACTCTTTAAAAGTCCTGCAATGGCTTTAAGAAGGGTAGTTTTACCACACCCATTAGGGCCGATAATACATATCTTCTCCCCTTCCTTTACATGAAAAGAAACTCCCTTTATCACCTCGGTTTCATTATATCCGCAACTGACGTTCTCAAGACTTAACATCTTTTATCTCCTCTTTCTCCCCGAAAAATATATATATCCGAAAAACGGTGCTCCAATAAGTGCAGTAACCGCACCAACAGGAAGCTCCGACGGAGATATTATTGTTCTCGCTATCAAGTCGGCAATTACCATAAAAGTCCCTCCGAACAATGCAGAAATGGGAATGACAATACGATGGCTCGAACCGAATAATTTTCTCACAATATGGGGGGCAACAAGATCTACAAATCCTATTACTCCCGTGAAGGATACGGCACAACCAGTAAGCGCTGATGAAAGACTTAGTAAAATCCATTTTACTTTATTGGCGTCAACACCGGCAGCTTTTGCATGTTCCTCTCCAAAAGTCAAAAGATCTAGTTCCCTTACAAAAAACATTGTCAAAAATATTAATACTAAAGCTATAGGTAAAAAAACAATGACAAAGGTCCAATTTTTTTGAGAAAAACTACCCATCTGCCACATTATAAGCCTCTGGGCATCCTCCCTTTTTAAAGAAGACATCATTGTAAGTATGGCATTGATAAATAATGAAAACACCATTCCGGCAAGAATAATAGTGTTGGTATCCATATTTCTATCCATACTTGCCGCAAATCCAACTGCTCCAAAAACTGTTATCAATCCAAAAATCAGTCCAACCAAAGGTAGTGTAAAAAAACCCAGCATAGGAATTGTAATTCCTGTTATTATAACTATACCAGCACCAAAGGCAGCACCAGATGAAACACCTAAAGTATATGATGAAGCCAACGGATTTTTTAATGTGGATTGCATTATAGCACCACTAACTGATAACGCTGCTCCTACAGAAAACGCCATAAAAACCCTAGGAATACGTATATCCCAAATAATTGAGGCTGTTATCGCATCTAAATTCCCATTCTTAGCTGCACTAAATACTTTATTTCCAATTACCATAATAATATCATTTAACGGTATCATTACGCTTCCTATAGCAATTCCCAATATACAAATGACAAAACTTATTAATAAAGCAAATATAACCTTTAATTTCATATTCTCAATACTTGTCAGGATAAACTGCCTTGGCAATTTCCTTCATAGCCTTTACAATATTGTGGTTTGGCAATGAACTTGCATTGTTGTCAATATAATAAACTTCATTGTTCTTAACTGCCTTTATATTTTCCCATCCTTTTCTTGACTTTATTTCATTGACCGGCTCTTCAATATAGTTTACATTTGTTAAAATAACATCCGGATTAGTTGAAACAATTGCTTCATCGTTTACGCTAATCCAACTTTCCTTGTCCGAAAACACATTAGTTGCCCCAATAAACTCAATTATCTCGTTAAGAAACACGCCCGAACCAAAGCTATACATATGTGGTGCTGCTGCTATTTCAAAATAAACGGTCTTTTTTTCTTTGATATTCCTTCCGATTAATGCAATCTTATCTATCTCACTATCTAAACTTTCAACTATTTCACTGCCCTTTTCAGTAGTTTGCGTCAAATTAGCAATAAAAATAATATCCTCTCTAATGTCTTCAATTGAGCTGCTTGTTGGAATATCTGCAACACAAACACCTAAGGCTTTCAAAGGTTTATAAGGTTCTGCCTTCCCATCAAGATTACTCATTCCCGAAGTAAATACTAGGTCAGGTTTTAAATTTGCCATCTTTTCAATATCCGGTGCCATCATATCAAATTGAAGAATTCCTTCTTTAAGACCTTTTATTCCTTTTGCATTGTGATCAATTGCGACAAGCTTATTCCCAAGGCCTAAATCTAAAAGAATTTCTGTAGTTGACGGCGCCATAGATATAATTCTGTTGATGTTTTTAGGAACTTCTATTTCATTTCCTGCACGATCATATATCTTCAAAGTGCCTAAAGAGTTCTCTACACTACTTACTGGTTCTTCTATACTACCCTCGGAATAGTTTCCGGTTTTGTTGCAAGATATAAAGCTAAACAAAACAATAACTGTAATTACCAATAACAAAATTTTTTTCATTTTTACTTGCTTCCTTTCAATATAAAATATTAGTACCTAGAACAATTCGCCTCTTTCCTTACACTAAAACAGCAAAATAAAAACCTCCTGACCAAATATCAAGAGGTTATGGATATCTAAAAATAGAAATATACCGGCACCCCCTATCACTCGTAGAGAAAATTGTGCAATGAAATAGGCAGGTCTTCTGACTTAGGTTCAACAATACTGAAGCCTTCCCGGTTTTCCCAGTGGCATTGTTCCAGCATCTCCCCCTTACAGCGGCGGGACCGTACAGGACTTTCACCTGTTTCCCTTTTAATTCGATTAATAAACCGAAACCTTAGCTCATCTTTAATTTTTAATTTTAAAATTTTTTGCTCTCCAAAAACAGTCTAGCAAATATAACACTAGCATAACATTTTGTTAAGAACATTTCAATTCAAAATTATAGAAAGGATGCATGTAATAAATGTAAAGAAAAACATTCCAGAAACTTAAGTTTCGCAGTCTAGAGCCTGTAAATACTCAATCAAAGAAAAAAACAAATTCTTGTAAAAATACCAGCATATATTCTATAAAACTTTCGAACATCTTTTATGAAGGAAATAAATAAGAATACTTTCAATTTGTGTCATTCAAAAAAACAACTGGTCAACCGCCCTTTCAAAAAATGATTTGCATTTTTTGCGTAGCAAAATAATGTTCTTCTGTTTGGAAGCTTCTAAGCTTCCGTGATGGGCTTCTTGAACCAAATGTCGTATAGGTAATTTTTTGAAATGGCTTTGGCCTTTATGGCTACGAAAGTATACTATTTTATTATAAAAAATTTATTAGGGAGGTTATTTTTGTATGAAAAAAAGTCGGTTTTTAATCTTTTCATTGACTTTTGCGCTTGTCGCAACAGTTTTCTCTGCTGTCTATGTCACCGCAGGTCCATTAAAAGGCGATCTAAACTCTGATGGAGATGTAAACTCTATAGATTTTGCCATATTGAGAAGTTACCTTTTAGGTATCTCAACTTCTATGGACGCATCTACTGCGGATTTAAACGGCGACGGTGAGGCAAATTCAATTGACTTTGCTTTATTGAGGAGTTATTTGCTAGGAATAATTACTTCCTTCCCTGCAGAAACTTCAGCTCCAAATCCAACACCTACGCCATCAGAGGAGAAAGACGATACGGATTTGATAGGTGATATTATATTCTCAGTACCTAGCGGAGCTTTTAAAAACCAAATTTCTGTTTCATTGAGTTCACAAATTACCAACTCTCAAATTCGTTATACTACAGACGGTAGTGTTCCTAATAACAACTCTATGTTGTATAGTAATCCTTTGACTTTTAGCAAAACTACACAGCTTAGAGCTCAGTCTTTTGTCAATGGCGCTCCAAGCGGTTCAATGGGTACTGCAATTTATGTTGCAAGTTCCATCGACACCAGCCACGATATACCAGTTGTTATTTTAGATGCTTACGGCGGCGGTAAACCTTCCCGTGATTACAAAGATGTTGCTTTTATGCTCTTAGAACCTAAAAATAACAACACCAATTTATTAGAATCACCAACTGTTGTTGCACGTGCCGGCTTCCATGTTCGAGGACAGTCCTCAGCTAAATTTGAAAAAACACCCTACCGCATAGAGTTATGGGATAATGAAAACAAAGATGCAAAGCATCCTTTACTCGGAATGCCTGGGGACGGTGATTGGGCACTCCTTTCCCCCTTCCCTGACAAATCCTTGATACGTAACCCTATAGCTTATGAATTGGGAAAAGTTATGGGAATTGCTACACCACGCTACAAACATGTTGAAGTTTACATTAATTTTGATAATCAACCATTGTCTGCCGATGATTATCAAGGTGTATATATACTTACAGAGACAATTCAAATAGACAAAGACCGTCTTGATATAAAGAAACTTAAAGAAGACGATCTACAAGAACCAAAAATTTCTGGTGGTTACCTAATGCAGTTTAACATGTTGGCAGCAGAAGAACCCTTGATAAAAGGTACCGGTTGGAGCGATCTTGAGCTTACAGAGCCCGACAATGTTCTGCCCCAACAATTGACTTGGATAACCAACTACATACAAAACACCCATAATGCAATTCACAGTTCCAATCCATCGGATCCGCAAACCGGTTATCCTGCGTACATCGACGTTGACTCCTTTGTAGATTACATAATCGTAAACGAGATGGCTCGTCAACCCGACTCATATATGCGTAGTACACGTATCTACAAAGATCGTAACGAAAAGCTTAAAGCCGGTCCTCTTTGGGATTTTGACCTTGGTTTTGACTCTTACACCGGTATGGGCGGTTTTGGTGGATCAAGTTCCACAGTACAGGGATGGCAGTTCCAGCCAATGATGATGGGTATGGGGGGCGGCACTTGTGATTGGTTCAACACACTTATGCAGGATTCAAACTTCCAAAGCAAGATAAGTGCTCGCTGGTCAGAATTGCGTCAAGGTCCATTCTCTGACTCACAGTTAAATGCTATGGTAGATTCTCTAGCTTCCCCACTGTCAAATGCAGCAAAGCGAAACTTCCAAAAGTGGAATATTCTTAACACTTCCACTGTAGGCGGTTTTGGTACACAAACCACACAAACATGGGAACAACAAATTACGATTTTAAAGAACTTCTTAACTCAAAGAGCTGCTTGGTTGGATCAATCAGGCTGGAAACCAACACATACCGGTAGCACTAACCCAGGTGGTGGTGGGTGGCCCGGTGGCGGTGGATGGGGCAGGTAATACTTTCAGCCTAAATACTCTCGTGCACATGAAAATAGCCATATAGAACAATGTTCTATATGGCTATTTATTGGTCGGGATGAAGGACACCCAACCAAAAGTGTGTCCCTAAATTTGGAAACACAAAAACTGTATATACTCTTTTTAAAATTTGAGTGCAATAATAAATTTTGTGACATAAACCAAACTGGTAATGTCAACTGGTAATAGCATAAAATTTTTCACTTGGTGTTATCAGTGATATGAAAACTTGATTTTGTGTGTTTCCCAAAAGTTTTGATATTGTGGTGCATAGCTCCTGTAAATCATATGTATACCATACAGCATACCATTTTGTGAATCAACTGAGCAATGTGGAACTGGGTCAATAAAAGGCTTGGCATTAGGAAGATTGTTGAGAACAGAGCTACAATAGCTGCGATCATTCTAAAACCCGGTAAGAGATAAGTTTTAGCACCAACAAATAATATTATAAATTGATTCTGCACTTATAGAATTTGTCTGAGCTAATAATCAATTATTTTATAGTATAATGCTTCACTGAAGCGATTATCAATTTTTATTTCTTGGTAAAGGTTATTCAAATAATTTATTTTTATAACTCTCAATTTATTTTTAGTGTCAATGAATTCTATATTACAGTCATCGGCACTGTCATTCACATTCAAAATTTCTTTAATATTTAAATCAAAATAATTAGCTCTCTTTTTAGGATTAACGGCATCAACATATGGATTTAACATTATTAAATTTCCATTATCCCCTACAAGGAAAATCTTTCGTTGTGTTGATGAAATGTCTTTTATATTTTCAAATTCCAAAGTTTCAAATTTGTTATAATCTTTAAGTTTCATTACCTTTCCGGACTGTGTGAGTGCAAAAAAGTAATTAGATGATTCCTGTGTTTTATTAATAATCTCTCCTTGGGTTGATAACTCTTTAATATGAATTCTATTCTCATTCTCAATCTCGACCACTATAAATCTATTATCCTTTCCTTTTATATAAAAACTCCAATAAGGACCATAACCTGTAGCTATTACTGTTTCTAATTCTTTCAATTCTCTAATTTCAGGAACAGGTATAGAAATTGGATCAAACCCCTTGTTCACATTTTCCAAATCATTGTAATACGCCGTAGTCTCTAGACCAACATCCAGATCTCTACAATTATACAAAGCAAGCTTTCCATCTCCCGTAACAATTGCAATTCTGTGCTCATGATATGCAAAGGATTTTGCATTTTTAATTCCATTAATTTTAATTAATAAACTTTTTCCTCTATAATCAGCATCAAAATACCACAATTCGCCAGTTTTCGTTAAAGCATATCCTTGAACTCGGTTTGAGTAAATAGTTTGAAAATCCACTACATTATTTAAATCTTTCGGCTCAAAAGAAAGTAATTTTTCTTTTTCGCTTTCTCCATTGTTATAGTTCTCAAGAGTATTATATGAATAGTAAAGCATGCCCTCTTCATCAAGAGCAATAAATTGGGGTGATAATTGCTTAACTTTTTTGAATCTCTTATTGTATTTTGCATTTAAGTAATCAATATCTGTTCTATAATGGTATCTTGAGTTAGCAGAGTCTACCTTCAAATTAAACACTGCATTACCACCTATGTTCCAAACAGTTCCATCGTTTTTTATTACAGTGTTATGATTTTTACCTGCAGCAATAGCTTTAATATCAGATAGTCCATTTACCTCAACAGGGTCTTTGCAATAACTCATAGATTTATCAACTCCGCATTGACCCATATCATTTGCTCCCCACGTCCATATGGTTCCATCCTTTTTTAAGGCTATACAGTCATGAAAATTTGCTGAAATTGCAATAATATTCGATAGACTTTGAATTTTAACCGGATTTTGGCTGTCATTGAGAGTTCCGTTCCCCAAAACTCCCGAATTATTCTTCCCCCAAGAATAGACCTTCCCATCTTGGGATAAAGCTATTGAATATCCCTCTCCTGCTGAAACAGCTATAATATTCTCCAATCCTTCTACTTGATGGGGTTTAAATGAATTATTCCATTCCCATACAGTTCTATCTTTTTTTATACACAGTCCTTGCGTATCACTTCCTGCTATACTTATAACATTTGTTAATCCCTCTATTGGAGAAATAATATTATTATAAGAGTAATAAATAGAATTACTTAAATTCGTTTCTTTTATTCTTTCAAGTCTCCAAACACTTCCATCCTTTTTTAGCATCTGCATCCCTTTATTTACCCCGTCAGATATCATCTGGTTATCGCTACCTGCCTCTATAACCTGGAAAGGCTCTTTAAATTCCTGAACAATCTCATTCTTGTAATAAGCATAGTCTTGATTGCCCCATATCCATATAGTTCCATCCTTTTTTAATGCACCATTATAGTTGCTACATGCCTGTGTGACATTATCTAATGGGTAATAATTAACAAGTTCTTTCATACACGATATTGAATCCTGACACGTAGAATCTATATTCCCCAAAATAAATACTTTCCCATATTTGTTAATTGCCATAGTTCTATTATTGCCTGCAGATAGCGATTCAAATACAAAGTCCTTTGCTGTAGCATCCTTTGTAATAATATTCACAGTCTTATATTTCGGCTCCCACTCAACTGTCGCTCCAAAATTTTCACTTATCAACCTAAGAGGCACATAAGTCCTATCTCTTACAATGATAGCACTTGTATCAATTAGCTCATTTTTTCCATCAACAATTATTTCATCTTTGCCTATTTGAAGTTCAATAGTTTTATCCTTTTTAATAATAACCCTATTCTTCTCAGGCTCCCAATCTACCTGAGCTTTTAAAGCCTCGGCTACAAATCTTATTGGTACAAGTGTACGTTCATCCTGATTTATAAATGGCTCTGCATCAGGGAAATCGATATCTTTGGCATTTAAAATTATTTTAGTTTTTCCCCATGTTTTTGAAGTTCCTCCATAAACCTGAAGCTGTCCAGAACCATTACTTCCCCACGCTACTATTGAGTTATCCTCTTTCAAGGCAACCATATGATTTTGACCTGAAGCTAAAGCCTTTACTTGTTTAACTTCCTTGGGGACCTCCACTATGTTATTTTTTTGTCTTCCGAATATAACAACATCGCCATTATACTTTATAGCAGCAATATTATCTTCAATTACAATTGTTTTGACATTATTCAATAATTGCAGAAAATCAGGAAGTCTACTATAATTTGTATATCCCCATATAATCAGACTCCCATCTGTCTTTACAGCCGCAGCGTTAAGAGAATCTGCACTAATTGATGAGACATCTTTTAGACCCAGAGGAATATTACACAGACCATAATCATTTTTCCCCCAAGCTACTACTGTTCCATCATTTTTTAATGCTAATGAAAAATCATTCCCTGCAGCTATTTCCTTAACATCCGATAAACCCTTTGGAACATTACACGCTAAATTGCCTTTGCTTCCCCAGGCTAATACCTTTCCATCTTCTTGTAACGCAAGTATATGATTTGAGCCAAGTTTAATGGATTTAACATTATTTAATCTATCAGGGATCTGAAACTCTTTTTTAAAGCGATTTAATCCCCATGTTATAATTGAGCCATCCTGTGTTAAAATAATACCTTGGTCATACCCCAGTGATACATCCTTAACATTTTTAGATGCTTCAGGATTTATATATCCAACATCATTTTCTCCCGAAAGGTGCAAAACCCCATCTGTTTCAAGTACAGCACTTTGATTTCCTCCTGCATAAATAGTCTGTATAGCTTTATTAGAGCTGCATATTACAACTGTATCTCCCTGCTCATTTTTTCTTTCATATGTAACAATCTTTTCATCAGTAATTTTTTGAGTATCTAAAGCAAACAAGTTTATAGTATTAAACAAAATCGCCATTAATATAGCAAAAACCAATGATAAAACTTTTACTTTCATAGTGCATATCCTCCTTGGAAATAGGACAGATTTATTTATATTTGTTATTATAATTTTTTATCAAATTCATTTTAGTAATATTTAATAACTAATACTATTCAATGTCAACCCTATCTATAAATAGATTTTTATAATCATTCTTTGTATTTTTTTAGAGAATAAAGTTACAGAAGTAGAAAATAGGTACACACATAAATACAGTTTTGTACAATTTATATTAAAATCCCTTATCCCACCTACACTACAGCAATAATACGATTATAATATTACTACAGCACTACAATAAAATTACAACTCCCCAAACAGAAATTTTGCCGGGAGTTCAACATATAAATACAACCAAAACCCCAAAGCTCTAATACTATACCAATACCTTCATCTGCAATATTTTCAGCCGATTCTGTGCTTTATCCCTAAATTCCCACCAAATTATACTATACAGAAAGAGAAGATAGCCAGTCTGACAGATCTGTAATGAAAACTTCCATAAAGATAGGATGCTTGCCGTAAAAGAAAAGGTTTGTAAAATAAAGGAATCTTTTGTATCAGAAGAAAAACATATAAGGTAATTACAAAATATACAAGATGAAACTGTAGATCTACAGTCTCATCCCCTAAAACAACAGCTTAACTTTTTGAAATCCCAAGCTTTTTGTAAAAGTCAATTACATAACTAAATACAAAACTTCAATATTACTCAAACGCAGGCCTAAGCCCTAAAATCACTTGTCTCATATATGCAAAGTCAATTGAATTTACTGTCCCATCATTATTAACGTCAGCCGCTTTAAGCTGAGCCTCAGTAATATCAGTTTTTCGACCAAGCATATACAGCCTCATAAAAGCAAAATCTATTGAATCAAAAACTCCATTACCATCTAAATCTCCTTTTAATACTTCATCCTCTGTTTCTTCAACAACCCAGACTTCATAATCTATAGGTTCATAAAAATTCTTTTTAAAAACATTAAAATCTAATTCTTCTTTATGAACTGCATTAGGTGTTTCTTTGTTGTTTATAGGATTATTCTCTAAGTCTAAATAATGCGAATGAAGGTTTGAAAGTACTGATATATCTCTTATTTGGTTGTTAGATAAATCTAAATCCTGTGGATAAGTGAGGTTTGAAAGTGCTGATATATCGCTTATTTGGTTGTTAGATAAATCTAAATCCTTTAAATACTGTGGATGAGTGAGGATTGAAAATACTGATATATCACTTATTTGGTTGTTAGATAAATCTAAATCGAATAGATAAATAAGGTTTGAAAGTACTGATATATCACTTATTTGGTTGTAGGACAAATCTAAATCCTTTAGATTAGTAAGGTTTGAAAGTACTGATATATTACTTATTTGGTTGTAGGACAAATCTAAATCCTGTAGATTAGTAAGGTTTGAAAGTGCTGATATATTACTTATTTGGTTGTTAGATAGGTCTAAATCAGTTCGAATAGTAATGTTTGAAAGAGATGACATATCACTTATTTGGTTGTTTCGTAAATTTAAAGAAATTAGCTCAAGATTTGAAAATGCTGATATATCACTTATTTGATTGCCCCCTAAATATAAATAAGTTAGATTAGTAAGGTTTGAAAGTACTGATATATCACTTATTTTGTTGTAACTTAACTCTAAATAAGTTAAATTAGTAAGGTTTGAAAGTGCTGATATATCACTTATTTTGTTGTAACTTAACTCTGAAAAAGTTAGATTAGTAAGGTTTGAAAGTGCTGATATATCACTTATTTGGTTGTCTTCTAAACCTAAATAAGTTAAATTAGTATGGTTTGAAAGAACTGATATATCGCTTATTTGGTTGTTATATAAATCTAAATTAGTTAGATTAGTAATGTTTGAAAGAACTGATATATCACTTATTTGGTTGCCACTTAACTCTAAAAAAGTTAGATTAGTAAGGTTTGAAAGTGCTGATATATCACTTATTTGGTTGTCGCTTAACTCTAAACCAGTTAGATTAGTAAGGTTTGAAAGTGCTGATATATCACTTATTTGATTGCTCCTTAAACCTAAATAAGTTAGATTAGTAAGGTTTGAAAGAACTGATATATCATTTATTTGGTTGTTATATAAATCTAAATAAGTTAGATTAGTAAAATTCTCAAGTCCTGATATGTCGTCTATTTTTTCATTCTCTAAGAATAACTTAGACATATTCTCAACATCACTTCTTAAAATATCCCCCGTTGGTTTCTCAATATAACGACGAATAATGGCTTCCAAATTAGCACATCTAAAGTGTATTACATCATTTGAACTATTGGACGGCGTTACAGTGCATGTTAAATTGGGTGTTACATTAGGTATTTTAATATTATCTATACTTCCACTTACATTTAATCCTTCTATCTCTGCTTTGAGTTCCTCAGATTGTGCAAAAACTGTAACTGATGTTGAAAGTAATGACATCAGCACAAACAAAATAGCTACAATCAAACTTAGTATTCTTTTTCCCATAATAACTCTCCTTTATAAAATTTGTTTTGAACTAATTATAACACTTTTCCATTTAGAATGAACATAAAACTTATCCATGTAGCCCCCACCGCAACACACAAAACCCTCGCAACGCAAAAAATCTGCATTATCTGCAGATTTTGCCTCTTCCGAGGATTCCTATGGTCGGGGTGAGAGGACTTGAACCCCCGGCATCTTGGTCCCAAACCAAGCGCGCTACCAGCTGCGCTACACCCCGTTATTTTCGGCGACAAAAGAAATTTTACTATATACAGAGTATATAATCAACCCAACTCTAGCACCGGTTTTTTGATTTATATCTCTAATACTAAATATATCTCCATTTATTTTCGTTTATCTCACCTAATTCCACTCTTTTTTAGGCCAGAATTTGTAACATAACGTTAACTTGATACTACACATAAGTTATTTTATAATTAACCTGTAGAAGTGTATTGCTTTATGTAAACTACACTAGGAACAAATTTTATATAAGAGGTGTCTAATATTAAAAAGTTATTGGGACAAACTAGAAAGGCCATTGAAGATTATAATATGATACAGGAAGGTGATAGGATAGTTGTAGGGGTATCAGGTGGGAAAGACAGCCTTGCCCTTTTGGTACTACTAAAGCAATTACAAAGTTTCTTTCCCGTCAAATTCGAACTTGAGGCTGTTACACTGACCATGGGTATTGGAGAATTTGACTTAAGTCCAGTCATGGAACTTTGTAAAAGAATCGATGTTAATTATACTATTGAGGAAACTGTTATTGGAAAAATCGTCTTTGAAGCACGCGATGAAAGTAATCCCTGCTCATTATGTGCCAATCTCAAACGAGGAGCACTTCATAACGTAGCCAAAAGACTTAATTGCAATAAAGTAGCTTTAGCTCATCATAGGGATGATGTAATCGAAACCTTTTTACTAAGTACATTATACGCAGGTAAAATCCAGACCTTTTCGCCTGTTACTTATCTAAAACGAAAAGAACTGTATTTAATCCGCCCTATGATATATATTGAGGAAAAGCATATAAAAGAGTATATAAAAGCCAATAGTCTGATAACAGTTCCTAGTCCTTGCCATGTTGACGGCAAGACAAAAAGGCAATATGTTAAAGAACTTTTGATGGATATGCACAAAGAAAACAGAAACATTAAGAATAACCTTTTTGGTGCTATAAAGCGTTCGAGAATAGATGGCTGGTAATATTCCTTAATTCTTGGATAATTCTATTAAAACAATACATATGGAGGAAAATCAAATGAAACACATAAGAAAAAAGCTCTCAATACTAATTATCGTTACAATACTTCTTTTTATGTCCTTTAGCACTGCTAATGGCAATACAAATAGCATTATTTACGATATCACCACTAAAGAAACTGTTACATCGGGCGTAACCCATGAAAAAATATCCCGCTTCACCGATGCCGGTTGGCTAAATATTAATGTCTTGAGAGTTGATTTAGATAATCAGAATGTACGGGTAGATACATTATCAAACACCGAGTCAATTCAAAAACTTGCCAACGTTAAAAACCTTGTAGAGACAAATGGTGCCGTTGCTGCTATAAATGCAAGCTTCTTCAATTGGATGACAGAATCTGGTCATGGATATGCCGACGGACCGGTAGTTCAATCTGGAAAGATTATTTCTTCCGATAGGGAATACAACAGATATAATGACTCAATGGGTACATTTTCAATAAGTAATCTCAACGAAGCCATGTTCAATTTCTGGAAGACCGATATGGAAATAGTTGCACCTAATGGTAATTCTGCTACTGTTTTTAAATTTAATAAACCCAATCTTGACAATTACAATACTATAGCCATATACGACAGAAAGTGGATTCAAAATTCGCCTGGTGCTTCACCTGAGAACCCAAGTCTGGTTGAAATGGTAGTTAATGAAAACGCAGTAGTACAAATTCGCCGTGGACTTCCCTCCGTTGAAATACCAGAAAACGGATATGTTGTCGTTGCTAATGGAGACAATGCAAATTTCCTTGCAAATAATTTCAAAATAAGAGACTTGGTAACACTTGACATATCCACAACTCCTGATTGGAGTAAAACAAAAATGGCTGTAACAGGTAGTGCAATACTAGTAAAAGACGGAAGCATTCCAGCTAAATTCTCCTATGTTTCCAGTGATACCAACGGGAAAAGCCCAAGAACAGCTGTAGGTAGTTCCCGCTCGGGCAAGGAGTTACTATTGGTTACTGTAGACGGAAGGCAAAATTCAAGTTTAGGTATGACCCTTACTGAAATGGCCAACCTTATGATAAGCCTTGGAGCTGATAACGCCTTAAATCTTGATGGAGGCGGCTCTACAACAATGGCCGTTAGAGAACCGAGCAAAAATAATATAAACATCGTAAACAGCCCATCTGATGGTTCACCTAGAAGAGTCTCCACTGCCATCGGCGTATTCTCGGCATTTCCTACAGGAGTTCTAGATGGATTTGTTATTGACACCGTCGATACAAACATATTTGTAAATACCTCGAGAGAATTCTCCTTAGTTGGATATGACAAATACATTAATCCTGTTCAAATAAAAGAAACAGACATTAAATGGAGTGTTGAAGGCTTAGAAGGAGAGTTTAAAAATAATACCTTCTATCCCACAAGTGAAGGTGAAGGTACTATTACAGCAACAATCGGCAGCATTTCATCTTCAATTGATGTCAGGGTTTTGGGTAATCCAAGCAAACTTATTTTAAATACTAAAACTTTAAACCTAATAAAAGATAGCACCTATTCCTTTATGGTTCAAGGTACCGACAAAAACGGCTACACTGCACCCATCAATTCTGAGGATGTTAAATGGTCACTGAGTGGCAGTATAGGCGACATGGCAGGCAGTGTGTTTACTGCTAAAAATACCGGTTTAGGAACAATTGATGCCTATCTAGGTGAGGTGCACACTTACTGTGCTGTTTCAGTAGGAGAAGAGCACTCTGTAGTAATTGACAATTTTGAAACTCCAAATGGGACCTATACTTCATCACCCTCTGGAACTCCAGGTTCTTACGAAATATCCGATAAAGTAAAAAAAGAAGGTAAAAATTCCGGAAAACTGACTTACGACTTTACAAACCTTGAAGGTACAAGAGCTGCTTATCTTGTATTTAATGACAGTGGTTTGCCGATAGATGAAAGTGCCACAAAAGTAGGTTTGTGGGTTTACAATCCTAGGGAAAACAGCAACTGGCTCCGGGCTGAATTATATGATGCAAAGGGTCAAAAGAAAATGTTGGATTTAATTACCACTATGAACTGGAGTGGTTGGAACTATGTTGAAACTTCGTTCTCTAATATCAGTCTTCCTGCACAACTAACCAGAATTTATGCTGTACAGGTTAATCCGGTTCCAGAATCAGGAGACATTTATTTCGACAATCTAACTTTAACAGCCTCTAAATTTCCACAAATCGATAAAAACAGTATCCCCCAGGATATAGTGGCTACAGATAAAGCAAATACTCAAGCAGAATTGACTGAATCAGACAAAGCTTTAAAATTTAATGTATTTAGTTTAGAGGGCGAACCCACAAACCTCCTCGGTAAAATATTACACACAAGATTGTCAGATAAATCCGGTTCGGATGTTGAAACATTGATATCTTTAGGGAATGTAAGCAAGTCTTTCTCAAATACAGTTAACAAGCAAATACTAAAATTTGATTCCCAATATAGAAGCATCGATAAACCCGACTTAAAAATTATACAGCTTAATACCTCAGATAAAAGCCTTAGAACAAGTGCTTCAGGACAGTGGCAGTGGTTTTTAGATCAACTTAACAGTTTTAATGGAAAAAATCTATTCATTATTATGAAAGATTCACCTAAGAGCTTTAAAGACAATCTAGAAGCAAACCTATTTATCAAACTTCTTAGAGAACATAAAGAAAAGACAGGCAGCAACATTTGGCTCTTCTATAATGGAACCTCCAATGAAAGTTTTATGGAAAACGGTATAAGATACTCTAGTCTGAGTACAATAAATTTAGGATCATTAAATCCAGAGGAGGCTGGAAATTCTAAATATATTGAAGTAATTGTTAAGGACGATGTTCCCACTTACTTATATAAATCTATAGCTCAATAGTGATTATATTTAACAAAAAATGCGAATTCTTTTGAATTCGCATTTTTTTGTTTTTCTATAATCTAAGAAGTAGTTATAATATTATTTGATATCACAAATTTTTTCTCTTAAATACTTGGTAAATTCCTCATTAAGATCATCTCTCTTTAAAGCAAATTCTACTGTTGCCTGTAAAAAGCCTAGCTTATTACCTACATCATACCTTTTTCCGATAAAGTCATAAGCATACATGGCTTCCTGACCAATTAAGGTTTTTAGTGCATCAGTTAATTGTATTTCTCCACCTTTTCCCGGTTGTACATTTTCAAGGCAATCAAATATTAGCGGTGTAATTATATATCTGCCTAGTATAGCAATATTTGATGGTGCATTATCTTTGTCCGGCTTTTCAACAAGATCCTTGACTTTATAAACTCTATTGTCCACTTGCTTACAGCTTACAATTCCGTATTTTGATACATCTTCATCACTAACAGGCTGAACCCCAAGCACGGTAGTTTTATACTCATTAAATATGTCAATCATTTGCTTTAGACAAGGAACCTCAGAATCTACTACATCATCTCCAAGTAATACCGCAAAGGGTTCGTCCCCAATAAAGGATTTTGCACAATATATAGCATGTCCTAAGCCTTTTGCCTCTTTCTGACGTATATAATGAATATTCGCAAGGTTTGATATATCTCTTACCAGTTCGAGAAGTTCTTCATCTCCCTTTCTTGCAAGTTCCTGTTCTAGCTCATAGGATTTGTCAAAGTGATCTTCAATTGCCCTTTTGTTTCTTCCGGAAATTATTATTATATCTTCAATACCGGAATTAATTGCCTCCTCAACAATGTATTGAATAGTCGGCTTATCTACTATAGGTAACATTTCCTTTGGCTGAGCTTTAGTTGCAGGTAAAAATCTAGTCCCCAGGCCTGCTGCTGGTATTATTGCCTTACGTACTTTCAAGTTGCTACACCCCTTTTCTTTTTATGAAACACACCAGGTTATAATATTAATTCTATCAGAATCATGTAATTTTTCCAACATCTTTTCCCATATTTATTATTTTTTCAACATTAGGTATTTTCTAGAAACTCCTTGTGCATATATTTGCTCTAGATAAATAATAATAGTTATTATTCGATAAATCTAATCAGATAGCAACCAAAAAGGGGATGAAATCATGAGCCAAATCAAAAAGGGGGGTAGGGTAATAGACTTGGTTAAAGACTTATATTTCCGATTTAATGATGATGATGTGCCGGCTTTAGCTTCCCAACTTGCCTATTATTTTATCCTTGCTATTTTTCCATTTTTGATTTTCCTTATTAATCTTATAAATATAACCCCTGTAACAAGCGAACAAGCTCTACACGATCTATCAAAAGTAATGCCAACTACTGCATATGATATTATCAAAGATGTCATTAGTCATGTGTCCAACACTAATAGGCAGACTTTCCTTTCTTTTAGTATGGCTGCAACAATTTGGGCAGCTTCAAACGGTATGAACGCCGTGATAAAAAGTCTTAACAAAGCATATGACGAACATGAAAACAGATCACTTTGGAAAGTACGAGGTTTATCAATAATAGCAACTATAGCTTTTGCTTTTACTATTATTTTATCCTTTATTCTTCTAATTTTAGGTGAAATAATCGGAAGGAATATCTTTGTGTTTTTAGGCTTTTCAAATAGTTTCAAAACTCTTTGGTCACTCATACGTTTTATAAGTCCTATTGTAATAATGTTTATTGTCTTCGCATTGCTGTACCGGTATATGCCCAACAAGCGTATGAAATATTCAGAAGTACTTGCAGGATCTATTTTTTCTTCAATCGGTTGGTTTATCACATCAATTTTGTTTTCAATATATGTAAATAATTTTTCAAGCTATGCCAATACCTATGGAAGCATAGGGGGTATAATTCTATTAATAATATGGCTCTATTGGATAAGTATAATAATACTTTTAGGCGGTGAATTAAATGCCTCATTAGCTTATAACCGACTAAAATACAAAAATAAATAAGCTATGGCAAAAAGCCATAGCTTATTTTTAGTATTAAAATTATCAGTCAGAAGTATATGGAAGTAATGCAATGTGTCTTGCTCTTTTTACAGCAACAGTCATTTGACGTTGATGTTTTGCACAGTTACCAGATATTCTTCTAGGTAATATTTTACCTCTTTCCGAAACAAACTTCTTAAGTTTTGATACATCTTTATAATCTATATCAGTTACTTTATCTACACAAAAGCCACAAATCTTTTTCTTTGCCCTTCTCATCCTTGAAGGTCCTTTTGCATCGCCCTTGTCGTAATTATCTCTGCTGTTTCTATCTTTCCTTGGATTTGGCATAAAATATACGCCTCCTTTCTTCAAAAATCAACTATATACATACTTATTTACTAATTGCAAATTTAAATAACAGTCAGTCACTAAAACGGTAATTCATCATCTTCTTCTAGAGGATAAAATCCGTCAGATGACTGAGTCGGTTGTTGCCCCTGAGGTTTCTCAGGATTGTCACCTCTTTTACTGTCAGCAAAAAAGGTTTCAGTAGCTACAACTTCTGTTGTGTAACGCTTTTTACCTTCATTATCATCCCAAGTCCTGACTTGAATTCTTCCTACCACTGCAACTTGGAGGCCTTTTGTAAAGTATTTAGAGCAAAACTCAGCTTGTTTTTCCCATACAACAATAGGAATAAAATCAGCTTGTTTTTCCTCTCCCTGCTTAACATAGCCTCTGTTAACTGCAAGCGTAAAACTGCACACAGCTAAGTTATTATTGGTATACCTTAATTCAGGATCTCTGGTTAGTCTTCCCATCAAAATAACCTTATTCATATAACCACCTTAATTATCCTTTTTTATTATGATATCTTTAATAATTCCGTCGGTTATCTTATACATTCTTTCAAGTTCATGTGGGAAATTTGGTTCAGAACTGAAGTTTATCAACACGTAATACCCTTCATTAAAATCGTTTATAGGATATGCAAGTTTCCTTTTACCCCACTCGTCAATACTTTCTATTTGGCCTGAAGTCTCAACTAAACCCTTCATTTTTTCAACAAGAGCTTTTGTATCATCTTCACTCACTTCTGGACTGACGATAAAAATAGTTTCATATTTATTCATCATAATTACTTCACCTCCTCCCGGACTATGGCCCTGTTTCATGAACAGAGCAAGGATTACAATGAAGTATTTTATCATATATCATTTATATTTACAAGCATATTTTTAATTTTAGGTGCATTTTAATAATTTATTACATATTAACGAAATAGTTTTCAAATATCAAAATATGTGTTATGATAATATATATATTCACAAATTAATCGTATAAAGGCCAGTGGACATATGTTAGTCTAATCATCTTTATATTGCTACTTACGTATAATTGCACTTGATTTTCTTGTGTAGACTTATTGGTTTTATCTAAATTGCCAAGTCATAGTTTACGGAAATGTGCAGTTTCAGTATTGTTATGGACTTTATTCCCACTAAACGTTACATCCTTTAGAAAGGGTGAAAAAGATTGTTTAAGAGATCCCCTGTTAAAAAAAACATAAATCCATTTTGGCTGATACTCATATCACTTACTTGTAGTATAGCTTTAGGTTTGCCTACGTATACTGTTTTTTATTGGTATAGTCTTCTTGAACACCCAATTAAAGAAAACATAGGTATTATTGAGTTTGCTACTGCATTTACAGTGGGATTGTATATTGTTATTTTCATCGTATCTGGAATTCTATTTAACAAACTTTCTCAACAACATTCTCAATCAAGAGAATTAAAAAACTTCAAAAACTTTACGGATGTTCTTCACCGTGCCACTTCTGAAATAGAAGTTTATGAAACTTTATACAACTATATACGAAACATGCATCTAGTTAGTCAAATAACTCTGTTTTACAGGAATGACCGCTCCTCTACCGATTTTTTATGGCAACGAATTACCAATGAGAGAATGCCTCTTTGTACAATGGAACCACGGAATTGTCCTTTAATAAAATATGGCCGTGAATGTAACGTCAGAAATATAGCTACTGATATAACCTGTGCCTATCAACTTACCGAACATAAGAGCGGAAGTTATATTTGCTTGCCTATAACTATCGGCAATCAGACATTAGGAATTTTGCAGCTTTATTCTAAAACAAGATACTTTTTTGATGAGATCATAATATCAAAAGTGAAGTCTTATATAGAAGTAGCAAAACCTATAATTAGCAGTAAACGCGCTATGCAGCAACTGAATAAGAAAGCATACACAGACAAGCTTACCAAACTGTACAACCGGAATTTTCTTGAAACATACTTAGAAAACCAAATTGAAGCAACAAATTTATCAAAAGATAATTTAAGTGTCATCATGATGGACATTGATCACTTTAAAAATGTAAATGATAAATACGGCCACACTGCGGGGGATTCTGTATTGGTAGTATTTGCCCAAGTTATTTTACGCTGTATTAGAAAAACTGACCTTGTTGCAAGGTATGGGGGAGAAGAATTCATTGCAATTCTGCCTGCTACAGATACTAAGACAGCTGTAGGAATAGCTGAACGTATAAGAGAAACTATTTCAATTGAGCCTATGCCTAAATTTAACGATACTCTAGTACCTCCTATAACTTGTAGTCTTGGTGTAGCAACATATCCAATTCATGCAGATAATAAAAACAATATAATAAAAGTTGCAGATATTGCTTTATACAAAGCCAAGCAAGGAGGAAGAAACCGGGTAGAAATATATAATAGTGAATTAGACTTTAATATTCTTATAAAGGAATAGCCCTCAATACAAGTTATTAGCCTATTTCAAGAAATAAACCTATACAACATTTATGTCACAAAACCCATCATGGATACTTAAAAACTTCCATATATAGGAACATTATTTAGTTGTGCAAAAAATGTAACGATTTTTAGAAATGGCAATTAAACATTTATTTTTGTGGAATCACCTAATAAAATGATTTGATAGGAAATATTTTCCTGTCAAATCATTTTATTAGTAATCTATATTTTCGCTTTTCACTATCTCTAAAAATCAAGTGTGTTCTTTTCATCTTTTCCATTTTCTTTATTTAATATTTCGCTAGAATCCTTTTCATCTATGCCTTCAAGCCTTAGATCTTTATCTATTTTGTCCTCTTTCATTCTGTCTTGTAATTCGATATTTCCCTGTTCATTATTTTCGAATTCGTCAACCTTCTCTTCATGGTTTTTTTGTGCATTGTCTATAAATCTATTGTTATTTTGTGTGTCATCTTTTAGGTCGTCGCCTTTTGGTTCAATGTGTTTTGGTTTGTTGTCCTTTGGTTCATTGTCTTTTATTTCATTGCCTTTTGGTTTGCTGTCTTTTGGTTTGCTGTCTTTTGGTTCATTGTCTTTTGGTTTGTTGTCTTTTGGGTTGTTGTCCTTTGGTTTGTTGTCTTTTGATTCACTAAGTTTTGGTTCGTTGCTTTTTGCTTTGTTATCTTTTGGCTTGTTGTCTTCTGGATTTCTATTTTTTTCTTCTTTAGCTTCCCTTTCCTTATCCTTCAATTCATTACCTAATTGAATACTATCTTTGTTTGGTAATTTTTTAGGTACATCCTCTTTTATATTTTTATCAGTGTTAACTTTGTTGTCTTTTTCATGATCTCCCGCCATATCAAAATCTCTATTCTCCTTATTTGGTAAGGTTTTAATTTGATCCTTCGGCTTCTTAGGAGTTTTATTTTTTGCCTGCTTAATTGAAGTAAGAATATCCTTAACAGGCTTTTCCTTATATTCTTCAACTTTTATTTCTGGATTTTCTTTTTTTAACTTTTCAATAAGAACTAGTTTACCCGGAGATATTCCTAACTCTTTTGCGTTATCGCGCTTATTAAGAGTAATCTTCTCTGTCACAACTTCCGATTGGACTTTACTCTGATCTAGAGTATTATTAGCCACCTTCACCAATTCTTCCTGAATATTTGATAACTTTTCGTCATTCTTTCCTGATACAGTTATCATTACAGCATTTTTATCGACATCTTCAAAAAAGCCTTTATCAAGCGCTGCTTCTATAAAATCTCCAACAGCTTTATCAATTTTTATATGATTATAGCTACTAGTCTTTATTAAGTCTTCTCCATCCCTATTAAGTCCTTTAACATCTAATACCACTCCGAATATATTTACTGTAAATTCCAAACTAGGGTTTATATCGACATTAATATAGTTATAAGGCATACTATATGCATATCCCCCAATGCCAATACCAAAAATCAATAGGAGTCCAGCTGCTACTGATACCATCTTTGATAATGCTTTGAAATTATGGTTGGTTACTTTTAATCCAATATCAATTTCATTGCCTACAACAAATTTTCCGTTATTTCTAACTTTTATAAACCCACCTTTTTTGTCCAATACAATGGCATATTTACCCTTCAAGTCAACCACTATTCCCTTCACACTATCACCCCCAGTTTATATAGTCCTTAATAAATTCGTAATCACCGGTACATATAATTAGTACCGCTATTATATATTTTCGTCCCCTATCTATTTTTTTTCGGGGTATTTTAAGACTTTTTTCAATTTGAATTATAGGTAAAGTCTTCTTTATCTTTATCTGACTTACTAATTCTATATCAGAAAGCAAGAATTTTATAATGTCGGAATATGTTCGTCTAGTTCTCTCGTGTTTAGGAGATACATCAGAGAGCTCGAAAAAAGATATTCCCCATTCTTCCAATTCTTTTTTCAATTGCTCAATTTCAAGCCTCCTGTTTTGGCTACTTTCTTCTATTGAGTATTCATCAATAGCCTTTTCCGTTGTAAGATCATACTCGTCACCATCATCTTCTTTAAAGTACTCATTCAAAAAAACAGTTTTACTATGTTTGCTCTCTTTTCGATAATAATCAATTATTCTCCTTTTTATAACATTCTGAGCAAAAGAAAGAAAATTACCCCGAGTACTGTCAAACGCTTTAATCGCTTCTGCAAAAGCAATTAAAGCAATACTTAGCTCGTCATCCTGACCATACACAACATAACGCCCAACAGTCTTCTCTACACATGAAGCAATAAAGGGCTTATACTCTTCAATAAATTTATTTATACCGTATTCATCATTCTTGATACTTTCAACTCTTTCATTGATAGTAAACGAATGCATTCCTTACCCCCACCAATAAAGCTTTTTAGAAATCACCTTTTTATTATAGCATAAATTTTTAACTAGACAAATGCCAAGTTTACATAATGCCGTATGCTCTTGATCTTTAGACAAACTTAACCACCAAATCCCTTAATACAGGTCAATTGAAAAGTTAAATTCCACTTTGTAAGGTTAAATTCTACTATGGTTTAAAGTTAGATAAAAAACGCATGGTAAAATTTATTAATCACTGCTATAATCTAGGAGATTTTATTGAAATTATT
>JAEZUI010000001.1 GCA_023421115.1 Bacillota bacterium
TGATACTTTGCTTTTTAGTTTGAAGGAGACGAATCTTAACAATTTTGAGCATTACATGAACAGAGAATACGCCTACAACAGAGATAGGGGGCGATGCCGAATGTGCAAAGAACATTTAATCAAAGGTAGCAGGCATTGTCTAAGAATTGATTCGAGCTTAGCAATCGAGAAAATAAATAAGGTCCCGAATTTGATATGGTTATGTACAAATTGCTTTGATATAATTAGAGATGGTGTAGTGCCAAATAGTAATAATCCCAAAATTAAATCAAGAATTCTAAAATTCTTAAAGAAAACAAACAGTTTTAGCTAAGGGGATTGGTGTCGTGAGGCACAAAGTCCCTCGAAAGCCTATAGGCAAGTAGGTATATTTGTTGGAAAGCTGGGTGAATCGAAAGGTTCCGGCCCGGTTTGGGTGGGGGGAAAAGGCGGACGTGCATAGCACCAAGCCTTACCTATCCACATGAAGACATCGGATGATTCTAGCCTGTCTTTGAAAGTGTTTTTGCTAGATTTTTTATGAGTATTGATTCAAAGTGATATAATAGAAATATAAAATATTACGTTTGGTGGTGTAAAAAATGAAGTGGGAAGAAGTAAGAAAGATTTACCCAAACAGATTTGTTAAGATACAGATTTTAGATTCAAAAATAGAAGGAAACAAAAGATATATAACAGATATGGCAGTAATTGAAGCTTATGAAGGTAATGAAGAAGCTACAAAAGAGCTAGTAAGAGCAAAAGATGATATTTTAGTGTATCATACCGGAAATGAGAAAATTGATATTGAAATAAAGCAGATCTTCGGTTATAGAGGTGTCATGTAATGAAAATGGAATATAGAGATGGTTTGATTTTTACTGAGATAAAGTTAAACTTTAGAGGTAAATCAAAAATAATTGAGAATGTTGTTATCGATACAGAAGCAGCAGAAACAATTATATCGCCTGATGCAGTAAGTGATTTAGGTATTTATGCAGAACTTAATGATAAAGTTAATTCGTTTTATGGTGTAGGTGGAAGTTTGCATAATTTCTTTTCGAAAAATGTGGATATCTTAGGAATGGATACATTTGAATTAAAAGATGTAAAATTGGATTTTGGTATAATAGATCCACGAGGAGAAATAAATGGTTTAATAGGCCTTGATTTGTTAATAAAAGCTGGAGCAATCATTGACTTGAAGAATATGAACATAACTATAGGCATGTAATGTTTAAGGGGCTGGTAAACCAGCCTCCAAATTTAGGGCCATCCGACGACTTCTAACAATAGGTATGTGTAAATGTGCGGGTAAGTAAATCAAGAAGAAGACCTCTGAGGTCATCCCATGAAGAGTGCCGCACCACAGTCCTTCATCGGGAGCAAGTTCCGCCTACGAAGAAGAGCTTCGTGGGTCCGATTCAGGACCGTCACATACCTGAGACGTTAGATGACATTGACCTATTCATTCCGGAGTATTCCTATTGGGTCTAAAACCTAGTGCAGGCTTGCAATCCAAGTAAGGAGAAGAGTTATGGACATAAGAATATTAGATAATAAAATTTATAAATGTATGAAGCAAACAAACAGTGTTGCATTTTTGATGATTTCCATTGTCTTATCTATTTTAACAATGATTCTGTTAAGTTGTTTTTCGGATCGCGTGTTTGATGGTATTACGTGGAAATTGTTATCAAGATTTATTATTGGTATGCCACTTTTACTTCAGCTATTTCTCATGTATATAGTCTATCGAAAAAATAGGAATAGAAGAATTATTATGATTCTTTGGGTAGCTACGTTATTTTACACAGTAGTATGTGGAGTTTTGGCTTTATATGATCTGTATTTCACAAAACCCAATTTTGGTGATGATTTATTATTTCGATTATGCTTTTCGCAATTATTATTTCAAACTGTTTTATTAGTTATATTTGTGTTATTTATGTTTTTAAAATTAGTCAATAAGCAAGTTGTGATAAAATCATTGGTTGTCTTCATGATAAGTGTTCTATTGATAATTGCTGGTTTTGGTAGTACATCTGCACTTATAGACTATTTTGGCTATTATAGCTACTACGTTTTTTTCATTCCTATACTAATTAATTGTTATAGCCCTATGCTACTATTTATTCTTTGTAATAATGCAAAAGATAAGGTGTTCAAAAATTAAGTGATTGTAGATGCGCAAATTAATGTGCTATGGGTATTGTGATTTTATATATTTATAAATGTGCTATTCTACCTTAGAAAAAGAACTTATCGCCCTATCGGGCGGACTTTTTTTAATCCACACATTCATATGTTAAGCATGAGCAAATGGGACATTCAAGTACGGGCATTAACCCCCTTGAACATTTTGTCCTTTTCTTAGTCCAACCAAAAGCTACATCTACATTGGCCTCATTCATTGTGTTCTCAAAGTGACAATGAGAACATCGATATTTGTAATATTCCGGTGCACCCCCGAAGGGTACTTCCTCCTCTATCTCTTGGTTTAGAATATTTTTATACTTTCCCTGTCTGATATTTTTCTCTTCGTCATATATTACTCCATATATCGGATGCCATATTTTCCATACTTTCATTTCAGTCCCGCAAAAAGGACACTTTAACGGGTCCCTTCCCACTACTTTCTTTATATCTTTGTCTATAATTCCTAGATTCAATTACTTCATAAACTCCTTGTACTACTTTACAAAAGTTCTTAAGACCTTCTTTTATCACTTGACTCCATTTTTCATATGTTTTTGTTGCCTGCAAACCATAATATCTTATACGTTGAAATCCCTTTGGAAGTATATGCTGTACCATCCGCCCTACAAAGGTCAACACATCCAAACTCTCTTCTTTTCTAGCTTTTGTTTCATGATCATTATACCAATATGTTACTGTTCACCGTCATAGCTGATGATTCTCCTTACACTGATTGGTGGCGATGCCATGTACTTTGCCAAATATTTTGCAAGACCTTTTGCTTTCTCAGGTGCTTCCCCCTTACTTACATTTGCAACAAATCCCTTTGTATATAACTTATACAAATTGTCTACCATTTTATTCATCTCTTTGGTGGGTACTTGTTCTCTTATCATGTTCAATAAATGATACTGCCATTTAGTATGAATAATCTCAAAAGGCAGACACCCCAATTCCCTCCACTCTTTCCTCTCTTCATTTATTCCTCCACTTGTCAAAAGTATATGCAAGTGAGGATTATAGTGTCCAGATCTTCCATGGGTTTGCAGCACCATTATCATGCCTATTTTCACTTTCCTTTTTACTACTGCTCCTACTACTTCTTCCACACATCTGTAGCCTGTACGCATTAATTCAGACAGCATTTTCCCGTTATGTCTATCTTTATAAAATACTTCTCTCAATTGCTCTGGAATTGTCAGTAGCACATGTCTGTACTTCATTCCAGGCCTTAACATTTTACTAACTTGGCTTACTACTTCATCTGTATAAACTTTTGAACACGAAAGACAAAAACAACTTTTACAGGTAAATGGTATACGCCTCATCCCCTGTCCGCATTCCATTCATCTATACTCTGTATATCCTCCCTGCTCTGCCCCACATAGCAATGTCTTTTTTATAACTTCATCATAATACGGTTTGTTATATGATGGGTACTTCTTTTTGAAGTCTTCCCAGTTCTCTTCTATGATCTGCTTAAATATATTCTTGTCTTTCTTTTCTTCTTCTGTTATCACTTTTATTCTTTAAAACTATAACCCGCCTTCTATCCATATATTCCACTTCATTTTATACAAATTTTGCAATCCAATCAACAATTTTATTTCTTTTACATATATTTTTTTACCTACTAAGACCAAAGGCTAAAATGCAAA